>CALECP010000255.1 GCA_937949915.1 uncultured Anaerolineae bacterium | reverse complement strand
GTTTGAAACGGGTTTTTCGCAGCGCCGTCAGGCGCACTGACAGCCCGTGTGTTTCAACACCGGGCGAGACCGGTGCAATAAATCGCCGATGATGTGCAGATTTGACCGATTTTCGCCTTAGCTTGATACCAATGGGACACGGCGCGTCGTGCCCCTACAAATTGATTGTGACGCTCGTCATTCGTCACTTGAAAAATGCTTGAAAAATGTAGGAGAAACTGTATGGCTATCCATCCACTTGCTGGCAAAGTTGTCCCGGCCGAATTATTGGTCAACATTCCACGACTCGTTTCCCATTACTACACCGCACAGCCCGATCCGGCCGAGCCAGATCAAGCTGTTTCGTTTGGTACATCGGGGCATCGTGGCACATCGCTGAAACAAAAATTCAATGAAAACCATATACTGGCGATCACCCAAGCGATTTGTGAATATCGGCGGTCAACCGGCATCACTGGGCCGCTCTATTTGGGCATGGACACCCATGCGCTGTCGGAAGCAGCATTGGTTTCGGCCGTCGAAGTGCTGGCCGCCAACGAAGTCAACGTGATGGTACAAGCTGGTTTGGGCTACACGCCGACCCCGGTCATCTCACACGCCATTTTGGCCTATAATCGCGGCCGCACCACTGGCTTGGCCGATGGCATCATCATCACGCCATCCCATAACCCGCCCGAAGATGGCGGCTTCAAATACAATCCTCCCTCTGGCGGCCCGGCCGACACCAACACGACGAAGCAAATACAAATACGCGCCAACGAGATCATTGCAGATGGCATGTTCGATGTGTTGCGGACACCGTTTGCCCAGGCGATGGCGGCCGATACCACCCACGCGCACGACTACATCACCCCTTACGTCAACGACCTCGCCAACGTGGTCAACATGGATGCGATTGCTGGTGCTGGTCTAAAAATCGGCGTTGATCCGATGGGGGGCGCAGGCATCAATTTCTGGGACCCTATCGCCGACAAGTATGGGCTGGATATGCACGTCGTCAATCGGCGCGTCGATCCCACTTTTAGCTTTATGACGGTGGACAAAGATGGCAAAGTACGGATGGATTGCTCCTCCCCGTATGCGATGGCCAGCTTGATCGGTCTCAAAGATCAGTTTGACATCGCGTTTGGCAACGACCCCGATTATGACCGACATGGGATTGTGACTGGCTCGTCGGGCTTGCTCAATCCAAATCATTATTTGGCGGTGGCGATCCAGTATTTGTTCCAAAATCGGCCGCACTGGTCGGCCGATGCCGCGATTGGCAAAACGCTTGTCTCTAGCTCGATGATCGATCATGTGGCGCGGTCAATCGGCCGTCGCTTGGCCGAAGTGCCTGTCGGCTTCAAATGGTTTGTCGATGGCTTGCTCGATGGCAGCTACGGCTTTGGTGGCGAAGAAAGCGCAGGGGCTTCGTTCCTCCGCATGGATGGCACGGTATGGTCAACAGACAAAGATGGCATCATCATGGATTTGCTGGCGGCTGAGATGACGGCCGTCACCCAAAAAGACCCTGGTGAACATTATGCAGCACTGGCTGCCCAATTTGGCGCACCGATTTATGACCGGATCAACGCCCCTGCTAACAACGCGCAAAAAGCGGTCCTCAAGAATTTGTCGGCCGACATGGTGACGGCAACCGAGTTGGCTGGCGAACCGATTACAGCGAAGCTGACCCACGCGGCCGGGAATGGCGCGGCGATTGGCGGCTTGAAAGTGGTCACAGAAAATGGCTGGTTTGCAGCACGGCCGTCTGGCACAGAAGACATCTACAAAATTTATGTGGAGAGTTTCAAGGGCGACACCCATTTGCAAGCGATCCAGACAGAGGCGCAAGCGATTGTCAACGACGCACTCACCGTTGCGGGTGTAGCATAGCGTATGGAAATCCCCGCCTTCCAGACGGAGCATTTTTTCGCGCAATACGAATTTAGCACACCGTATTTGCTCTCGGTTTCTGATTGTGAGTCGCTGACGATAGCGGAGTTGCTGGCGTTGGCGGGGGTGTCTGCCGCGCAGTTCGGGGATGTCCATCTAGGATACACCGAATCGCAAGGCAACCCCCTGCTCCGCGCCCAAATCGCGGCGCGGTATGAGTCGATTACGGCCGATAATGTGCTGGTTTTCAATTCGCCCATCGAAGGGATATATGTAGCACTCCGGGCGTTATTGTCACCGGGCGACGAAGTGATTGCAACGGCCCCAGCGTATGACGCGCTCACCAATTTGCCCGACTATTTGGCGGCCGTCAAACGCTGGGAACTGCAACCAACAGCTACTGGCTGGCAGCTTGATTTAGATGCGCTGGCAGCGTTGGTCACAGACAAAACAAAGGTGCTGCTGGTCAATTTTCCCCACAATCCGACCGGATATGTGCCGACGGTGGACGAGTTCGACGCGCTGATCGACCTGGCGCGCCAATATGATCTGTGGCTGTTTTCGGACGAAATGTATCGTGGGCTGGAACACGCACGGCCGACCCTACCCTCTGCCATTGATCGCTATGAAAAGACAGTCACACTCGCGGGCCTGAGCAAAACGTATGGCTTGCCCGGTCTCCGTGCTGGCTGGCTGCTTCTCCACGATGCCGACTTATACGCCAGTCTATTTAATTGGAAGCTGTACACCAGTATTTGCCCGCCTGCCCCGGTCGAATTTTTGGCGACGGCCGCCCATGCTGTTCTCGATCAATTGGCCGCTCGCAACAATCAAATCGTGCGAGATAACCTGGCGCTGACAGACGCATTTTTTGCGCGGCACACCGAGCTGGCTACATGGCGGCGGCCGTTGGCTGGGTCAACGGCGTTGGTCGAACTGCATGTGCCGTCGACGCGACAATATGCGCTCGATTTGATCGATGCGGCCGGGGTGCTATTGCTCCCGGCCGATTGTCTCGGTGCGCCAGATCGCTTTGTGCGAATGGGGTTCGGCCGTCGCAATTTTGCGGCCGCGCTCAACGCATGGGATGCTCATTTGACGTAATACTTCATCTCAAATTGCATATCATGCCCTTGCAGCGATATTTTTGCTACAATGGCAATGGGCAATCTGGGTATGGAATTTGATCAACAACAACTAAAGTCGCTTTATAATCTCGCTATTGTGTTATCGTCGTTGCCGGATGTCGATTCGGTCATGACAATGGCATTGGAGCATTGTCTTAGCCTAACGCATTCACAGTTCGGTTTTATCGGGCTGGTAGATGACGGTGGTGCTGTGATGGATGTTGTCTCAACCGTTGGTTTTCACCCCGGCGCGGCATTCCATGCCAAATATCATATCATCCCCTTGCGCCCTAACATTTTCTCGTATGTGATCGTTGAGAATGAGCCAATCCGGTCGGCCGACACCCGCATAGACAGCCGTCGGGCAGGGCAGCCAGACGGACACCCGCCTGTTGAAACTTTCTTGGGCGTTCCGTTACGTGTCAATGGCAAGCCTATCGGCATGTTAGGGGTAGCGAATCGGCCGCAACCCTATACAGAAGCGCACGAACAATTGCTGATGACCTATGCTGCACCTATCGCTATCTGCATCTGCAATTCGCAGTTAGTCACGCAGCTAGAGCAAACGGTCGCCCAGCGCACATACCAACTGAATGAAGCACGCCAACAATTGCGCCATTTGCTTTCTGAAACGGTGAACGTTGAAGAAAAAGAACGCAAACGCATTGCACAAGGATTGCATGATGGCATCAATCAACTGCTTGTGGGCGGTTCGCTCCAAATCGAATCGGCACGACGGCGCTTGGCACATGGGCATTTGGATACGGCCGATCAAGCATTGTTATCGGTACAAACCATTATCAGCCAAGTGGCAAATGAAGTGCGCCACATCATCTATGATCTACGCCCTCCCACGCTGGACGAATTTGGCTTAGCGGCCGCGCTTGACCGCCAAGCCGCCCAATTTAAGCGTTACACAAAGATCGATTGCCACGTGTATACACAAGGCGACCTGATCCGCCTCCCAGCTCGTAGAGAGATCAGTATCTATCGCCTTGTTCAAGAAGCATTACAGAACGCACACATACATGCCAACCCCACCTATGTGCAGATCGATCTCATCTTTGGAGATGACACAGTTGCCGTTTCCGTTTATGATGATGGTGATGGTTTTGATCTCAACGCGATCCAACAAGAGCGCCATGGGCATTTTGGTTTGATGGGAATGCAAGAACGTGCAGACGCTTTGGACGGTGTACTGTCTATAGATTCAAATAAAGGTAGTGGTACACGAGTTATGTTAGTGATACCGGTAGGAGTATATGATGGTGAAAATCAAAGTGTATCTGGTTGACGATCATCCGATTGTACGACAAGGTATTTGTAGTTTACTCTCTAATTACACAGAATTTGATATTGTTGGCGAGGCGGCAAATGGGACTGACGCATTGGCCCATATCGGTGAAATCAACCCCGATGTGACATTGCTTGATATTCGGTTGCCTGATCTTTCTGGTATCAATGTTTTACAACAATTAACAGCGCGACAAACGAATACGCGGGTTATCATGCTGACCAGCTTTGAGGATGTGGCGTATGTGCAGCAAACACTTGCCCTCGGCGCACAAGGGTTTGTACAAAAAAGCGCATTGGCAGAAGAGTTGGTCAACGCGATTTTAACCGTTCACAGTGGCGCACTCTCCCTCAGCCCAAAAATGGCGCATTTGCTCGACCAAAAACCTGCGGCCGATAATTATGTTCTCTCATCTGAGGAGATTAAAATTCTTCAATTACTAGCAGAAGGACATCAACATTTGGCGATTGCTAACCAAATGTACATGAGTGAGGCGACACTGAAGCGTAAGCTCAAGCGTATCCAAACACATATCGGCGCACAAAATCGCTTGCAAGCGGTTGCCGAAGCGGTGCGGCGCGGCATTATTTAGTCAGGCAATTGGGCTAGTTGCTCACGTTCACTCTTTTTTAGCTTTTTCACTACCAAATTGTATGAGTGATCAACCATTTCCCATATTTCATCATTGGGAATGGTGCCATCTATGGTAACTGTGTTCCAGTGGCGTTTGTTCATGTGGTAGCCCGGTGCGACGGCCGCGTAATTTTCGCGCAATAGCAATGCCCATTCTGGATCGCATTTGAGATTAACGGTTAAGGGATCATCACCTTCACCCCACAGGCAGGGTTGTTCAGTTCTGGATCGAGGGCATAAAGAGTGTAGAATCTAACATCATGTTGCAAAGTTTTTTGTTCACTATCAAAGATCATCGTCGCGCTCAAGGGAAGCGATACCAGCAAGGACATATTTTGTTGTTTGCTGTATTGGGAATATTGAGTG
>CALECP010000254.1 GCA_937949915.1 uncultured Anaerolineae bacterium | reverse complement strand
ATAATGAAATTCGTGCATAAAGTGTGCGCCATACTGACTTTGTGGGCCGCCATGCACCTCGATAATCGTCGGGTATTGCTGGCTGGCATCAAAGTCCGGCGGGGTCATGATCCATCCTTGCAGCCGATACCCATCGGCCGCGTCGAACCACATTTCTTCGACATTGCCCCATTTGTGTTCGCCCATCCAGGCATGGAGATCAGTCAATTGCCGCTCACGGCCGTCATTGACGGCAAATAGATCGCCCGGACTGTAAAGGCTGGAACGTACAAACGCGATCCGGCCGTCTGCAATCCCAAACTGCCCGATCACGCCGCCCAGCACCGTTTCCATGCCGCCCGAATCGAGATCGAAGCGCACGAGCGGCTGCTGCCCGTGTTTGCTAATCTGCGCGTACAGAAAGCGACCGTCATCTGACCACAAAATCGGTGCAGAGGGCAATAGGCCGCCGATGTCGCCCAACGTGTTTGAGCCGACATACACATCGTTACCGGCCGTGGCATCCGTTACCGTGCCACCATTGGCAGGCATAGTAAACAGGCGCATATTTTGATAGTAGCCGCTATCGTCCCGTGTACCGTAAAAAGCGATAGTACGGCCGTCTGGCGCATATTGGGGCGCAAACAGGGCACCGGGATGCGTCGTCAGTTGGGTAAAAGCGGCCGCTTCGTAGGGTGTGGCTGTCGTATCTGTCGCAATCGTATAAAGTTGAGCCGCTTCTTCATGCAGATCAGCGTCGGGGTGCAAATTGGCCACAAAAGCGAGACGGCCGCCATCGGGCGACCACGCGAGTGACCCCGCATGAAAGTCACCTGTCGTCATCTGTGTTGCTTCCCCAGATGCCACATCGACCACCCAAATATGCTGGTACGCATCGGGCAAAAAGCCAGCCCCGTCCGCTTTGTATTGTGTCGTTTTGACATGGTAGGCAACGATGCCGAGCTTTTTCTGGGCTTCGTCATCCAGCATTTCCCGTTCCCGCGCATCTGGTTCGGTGAGACAAAAAGCGATCTGTGTGCCATCAGCCGACCATGCAAATTGCCCGATCCCGCCTTTGACATCTGTCAGCGGCCGTGCTTCCCCACCATCAAACGGGAGCAGGTAGAGTTGGCTCTGTTTCTCGTCGTCCCGGTTTGATGTGAAGGCGATAGTGCGGCCGTCTGGCGACCATGCCGGTGCGCTATCGGTGCTGTTGCCACTGGTGAATTGCCGGGGTGCGCTCTCGCCATCGGCCGCCACTACCCAGATGTCTTGGTATCTTTTTTCTGCCTTGCGCTCTATCCGTTGTACCGCATAGACGACGTGACGGCCGTCTGGCGATAATTGGTTGCTGGTGATGTGCTGGAATGCGTAAAGTGTTTCGGCCGAAAGCCCTCTGCTATCGTCAATAATCAAATTAGTTGTCTCATTCATAAAATACCTCTTGACCCCATTATGCCACACTGCTAGAATACTCGTCGCCGTCCCCATCGTCTAGTGGACTAGGACGCGGCCCTTTCAAGGCTGAAACACGGGTTCGAACCCCGTTGGGGGCATCAAAAAAGCGACACAATTTGTGTCGCTTTTTGTTTTCCTGTTCAAAATTAAGGAACACGGGCGAAAATCATGCGCCCCGCGCTCGTCTGTAGCACTTTGGTCACGACCACGTGCATTGTCTGGTTCATGTGGTATAGCCCATCTTCGACCACCACCATCGTGCCATCTTCCAAATAACCGACACCCTGACCATGTTCGCGCCCTTCCTGTATCACTTTTGTGACGAGTTCTTCGCCTGGTAGGTGCGCGGCTTTAACGGCGTTCGCAAGATCATTGATGTTGAGAACATGCACGCCCTGCAAACCAGCGACACGGTTGAGATTGTAATCGTTGGTCATGATCGGTGCGCCGGTGTGCCGTGCGAGTGCGACCAATTTTGAATCGACTTCGCGCACTTCGCTTACATCCATGTCGCGGATTTCAAGCGGCATGGGGCAATCGTTTTGCAGCACGTCTAGCACTTCTAGCCCACGTCGGCCGCGCTTGCGGCGAATGGGGTCGGGGCTGTCAGCGATGTGTTGCAGTTCAGTCAGCACAAAGTTGGGGACGATCAAAGATGAATTGATAAAGCCTGTTTTGCTGATGTCGGTAATGCGGCCGTCGATGATGACGCTCGTATCGAGCAATATCTCGCTGCTGTGACCGTTGCTGCTGCCCGTGCTGCTCCCATTGCTATCGACGATAGCGGTATCGTTGATCACCGCTTGCGGCCGCACAGATTTGAGCCACTCACTGAGGTCGTGCGGCCGTTTGGCGAAGGTGGCTGCGCCCAGATAGGTGAGTGAAACCATGATCGCGGCCGGTACGAATTGCCCTAGTGGGGCAGGCAGTAGACGGAGTGGGATAGCCGCTAGCGCACCAGCAAGCAACCCGATAAACGCGCCCAACATGACTCCGGCTAATTGTTCGGCCGTCAGACTGTTTAGCTTTGCTTGGACACGCTGCACGGCCGTGGGCAGCCACATCGCTCCCAGTAGGCCACCGATGAGAACGGCCGGAATCACCGCCAAATATGTCCAGTTCGCCGGGAGTGTTAGTCCCGTTTTTTCGATCAATGAAACAATAAAAAACAGCGTTGCTGCGCCTAAGAAAGCACCAGCAAGCCGGAACAATGGCATTGCACTTTTATTCATATAATTCCTCGTATCTATTTATTCATCGGCCGTATACATCACAGTATGTTCGACTTACCAATAATGAATAATTATTTATCTCGCTACGTGTTCTCACTTATTCTGATCGCTTATTATGCTGCCTCACACAACGAGCAAGTTATTTCTCTGAAAAGTGGACGCATACTAACATACGCGATCATTAACCGCAAATGCGACCATCATCTAGGGTTATTCAGTTTCTCAGTGTATCAGTCGGCCGCAAACAGTTTATCTTGTTGGTTTCGTCATATTGCCGCCACAAATATCACTAAAAAATACGATATTCAGGTGCGAAAAATAAAACTGACAAACTGACAGACTGAGTCCACTGCAAAAAGGACGTAAGACAATAAGTCGTGGGGACAGGTGTACAAAATCGGGCAAAATAAATATTTAGAACCCTATTTCTGTGCATCAAAACAACTATTGTGGTGAGCTGTCCCTACAAATTTTCGCTCTTG
>CALECP010000253.1 GCA_937949915.1 uncultured Anaerolineae bacterium | reverse complement strand
CGTACTCGGCAAATAGCATCGCTGCCTCATTTTGTGCGCTAAAAAGCTCGTACAGTTTGCGGTAATAATCGGCCGAATGCACCCCAAACGCATTGCGCTCCCCCGTTACCTGCACCAATTGATCAAACAGTCGCACATCGTCGGCCGTTCCTTCGCGCACCGTCACCTCTTTGCGCCCCGCCAGCCGAATGTTGTAGCGCGTCTTCGACTTCATCCGTGCCAAAATAGCTTCCTCCGATGGCGTGATGTCTATCAGCATGGTGCGCGGTGGCTGGATTGTATCTGTTTCGCGCTCCCACTTGTTTTGGGTGCAAATCGTGTTCCATGCCGGGGTTTCATGTTCCCACAGCATCGGCTCCATCTTGAGCAAGCCTGCTCGTTGATCATACATCGCCCAATCGATCTGATTGAACAGCACATCGACCAGTTTCGTGTTGTTCCAATCGACCAGCGGCCCATGCGGTATGTATGCCATACGAACGATGCCCATGGCGGCCGACTTAAACAAAATTTGCGCGCCCGCCACCAGCTTGCCTTCCTCCTTCACCCACACACGGCGCGGCTTCCAGCCAAATTGGGCCTTCAGCTTCCCCCAGTTGGTCAATTGCAAAAAACTGCCATGCGGATGGTCACGGACAAACTGATCCCATTCGGCATCGTCGTCAGAATATGGTTGTTCATTCAATTCGATATTACGGAACATGCGGCCGATTATAGCCCGTGCGTTGGTAGTATGTCAGTTTTTTGGTGTGTCAGTCTTCCTCCGCGCCTCAGCCGTCAAAAGTCCCCCACCAGCAAAACCCGCCCCACAGCCCCCACATCAATCCCGCCATACACATGCGGAAAGCTGCCATGCCCATACGAATCCTCATCCACCACAGCGGCCGCCAGCCCGGCCGGATCGATCTCCAGCACCAGCAGCCCTGTCTGCCCTGCATAAAAACGGCCGACCACACCCGCCACCTGCTCCGCATACGCGCAATGAATAAACCCCTCGGCCGCCAGTGACGGTGCCGTATATGTGCCTGTTTCTTGAGCGGTCAGCCACTCCGTTTTTGTTGTAATGTGGTAAATCATGGGCGTGTCAGTGTAAATAGGTGGGGATACAGATCGTCGTGCAGCAGATCGGCCGCACCCGTATAGCGATCACAGTTTTCAAACGCAGAATAGCAATAGAGATTGAGGCCACGCGGCGGCGCATCGACAAACAGCGACTGCAAATCGCCATTGCCATTGAGATAGCCCACCGCATGACCGGGCGACAGCAAATGCCCATCATCAAACACCGCGTAAATGTTACGGTCAGCATACCCTTCTGCATACAAAAAATACCATACCATGTGCGCCTCGAACACGTTGGGCAAAATCAGCACACTGTCATCGTCGATGGTGCGGAACACATCCTCAATCGGCGGTGCGCCCCAGATGTTGCCGTTTTGGTTGACGAACGGGTACGACCGCGCCATTTGCCACACCGTGCCGAACAGCAGCAGCATCACCAGCAGGTGTCGCCCTTTGCGCCAGCTTATTTTTGCCAATAGCCAGTTGAGCGCAAAAGCGATCAGCAACACACACGCCCAAAAACCGGGAATCAGGTATGGATTGATGTCCGGGATCGCATAGTTGAGATTGAAGCCAGTGTATGTGACCAACAGCAGCACACACGCGGCCCACACCCGCCAATCCCGCAACGCAAGCAGCCCGAACGCCGCCAGCAGCCAAAACAGTTTTAGCTCTTTCACGAAGATCGCCTGAAATTGGGGTATGCGCTCGGCCGCCAGTTGCTCGGCCGAATAGGCGAACATCATCCCCTGGAAACGCTGCCCGGTGACGGTGCGAACGAACGATTGCCAATCGGTAATGCTTGCTTCCAGATATGGGGTTGCTGGGTCGATAGATCGCCAGTAAATATAAAGATACGTGCTGGCCCCCAGCGCAACACAGCCCAGCACCCACGCGATTTTTCGCGGCTGCAACAGCACCCGCCAGTTGTGAGCGCATACATAAAAGATGATCGCCGGTAACAACAAAATCATGCTCATGTGGTTGCCAAAACTGAGCGCGTACACGAGCGCGAACGCATAAAACCACCGATCTCGCCCCGTTTCGCGCCACGAAATGAGACAGTAGAGCGCGGTGGCAACAAACAAAAGATTGAGCGTGTACACCTCGGCGACGAGCGCATATTGCCACAGGGTGGGCGTAATCGACAAAAACAGCACCGCCACGAGCGCGGCCGTTCGTCGTACCGCCAGCCGCCGCAGTAGCGCATAGCTGACCAGCAACACCAAAATCGTACACACCGCACTGAATAAGTTGGCACGCCACGAAATCTGGCCGAACCACACCAGCCGCGTAAACAAAAAGGTCAGCACCGTATAGATCGGGTAGCCTGTCTCATGCGTGGTGCTGAGTGTATAGCCCACATACTGAAATTTGGTGGTGTCGGCCGCAAAACCGATATGCGGCAACATCGTATACAAATACAAGATGCTGGGCGGTAGGGTGATGGCAAACAATGCGCCGAAACGTTTCATGAAAACCTCGGCGGCCGAATGCCCATTACGCCCGTACCTGTAATTGCGGCAGAATTAAGCGAGTCGCCCCGGCCGCCGTCAACGCGGCCGCCACAGCCTCGGCCGATCCTTCATCCACAAGCGCGATCATATTGCCGCCGCGCCCCGCTCCGCTCAATTTTGCGCCCAGCGCACCCGCGTCTTGGGCTGCCTGCACCAGTGTATCCAGTTCGGGCGACGACACGCCCATCTCTTGCAATAGTTGATGGTTGTCATTCATCAAACGGCCGACCTTCGCCAAATTGCCCTTTTTTAACGCCTTGCGCCCTTTGCGCGTCAATTCGCCACACGCCCCGATCAGTGCATTGATCTTGATCGAGTGCGCCAGCCACTGCTTGCGGACATCGGCGACGACCGCTTTTGTTTCGCTCCGTACACCAGTATCGGCGATGATCAACGGGATTCCGGCCGCAGCCTCAAACCGTTTGATTGTGTTGCCGCCCGATTTGCGCCGAAAATAAACAGGCTGCTGGTAGCTGACAACCGTATTGTCGATCCCGCTCGGCGTACCGTGATACAGCTTTTCTACTTTGTAGGTCAGATCGCTGATGGTGGGATCATCGGCCGGTTCATCCAAATAGGTGAGCAGTGCGCGGAGCATAGCGGCCGATGTAGCCGCACCACTGCCCAGCCCACTCGCTACCGGAATCGTACTTCGCACGGTGATCGTCATGGGGGGCAGGCGATACTGTTGCTGCTCGATCAAATTGATGGCGTACAGCAATGGGTGCATCCATTCGGGGACGTGGCTGGCGTACAGATAACGGCGGCGTATATCGGGCAAAAAGAGCGATATTTTGCTGGCGGCCGCCTCGACAGTCGCCGTTGCTTGTACCTGAAAAACGGGTAGCGCAATCGCTGGCTGTCCGTATACAACGGCATGTTCGCCAAACAGAATCACTTTGCCCGGTGCGGTTGCGGTTGCTATGTCAGCCACGTTTGTATCTGCCCACCATACAGCGCAATAATGATGATCAGCGTCCACAAAATGATGTTGATCTGGAACGGCCGATCTCGCAACAACACCTCTTCCGGCGCACCCCCTTCGCCACGAACGTGGATCAGGTACATGTAGCGAAAGATGCCATAAATCACAAACGGGATCGTCATCATCATCATAAAATTACCAGACGTGTTTTCGGCTAAGAACGTATAGAGTGAGTATGACACAATGGCGCTTGTTGTCACAATGCCGATCAGACGATCCAGCAGATCGAGGTTGTACTCTTTCAGCACTTTGCGGTGTTCGCCTGCGCCTGCGCCCATCAGCACCAATTCGTGCCGCCGCTTGCCCAAGATCAAAAAGAGGGCGAGAAAGCCGCCAAACACGTACATCCAGGGGGAGTGATGGCGCACGTCAATGGCGACAGCCCCGGCCGCGATCCGCAATATAAAGCCGAGCGAGACAACGGATACATCGAGCAAAACGACATGCTTGAGCCAAAATGTGTAGGCGATTTGGACGATGAGGTATGCCAGCAAAATCGCGCCAAAGATGGGGTTGAGAACGAAGCCGACGGCGAGGCTGCCGATGGCAAAGAGAACGCCAGCCACGGCCGCGATAGTCGGACTGAGATCACCGGCCGGGAGCGGCCGTAATTTCTTCTTAGGGTGCTTTTTGTCCTCTTCGATGTCGGACAAATCGTTCATAATGTACACTGCGCTCGACATGAGGCACAACAAAATGAAAGCGAGTAGGGCGTTGAGAATGCGCTCGGTGCTGATGATGCCATCGAACAGCAGGGGAACGAGCGCAAACCCGTTTTTCGGCCAATTTGTCGGCCGCATCGTTTTTAGCAATGGTTTGAGCATAAAGGTTTTGTCAATGGCGGCCGGTGCGGCTACGGTGTGAACGGGGTGACGGTAAAGTTGTCGAACTCGACCTGCACACCGCCTGTTCCCAATGTTTCGACATAGAGACCGATGTCACCTTCCGCAAAGGTGTAATCTGTAAAACGGCCGACTTCTACATTATTCACATAAAACAGCAGATTGCCGTACTCGGCCGAAACCCGCAATTGATTGATCGCGTTTAGCCCTTTGATGACGGCCGCGGACTCGAACCACCAATCGTTGACCAAAATGCGCTGTTCGACACACCCTTGCAAGCAGCGGCCGATCCACACATAGCCATCGCCACTGATCTCGAATAGATAAAACGCATCTGTCTCGTCGTCCACGCGCAACATCATGCCGTACCCTGCATCTATCGGGCCGCCTCGTTGCACCACATCGACCTGATAAATGCCATTATCAAAATTTTTCCCGGCCGTTGTCCAAAAACTGCCTGTCTCTTGCGTGATGTTAAACCGGTACACACCGTCTTCCACCTGCCCGGATGCTTCAAAGTCGTCACCCACCCGCCACGATGCCACTTGATCAAACGTTTCGTTCAACGATTCGGCCGAATTATCTGCACACGCCACCGCGCCGCATAACACCAGAACGAGCCAGAGCAATTTTTTCACAATCATTCCTCGATTAGTAATAGTTAGTAATTAGGTAGTTTATCATTTGATTTGATCATAAAGTATCGTCTGCATTCCGTCCACTGGGGCGGCCGTTCTCGCCCAAACTATCACCCGCATTTCACCCCGTCACAGGTTGCCTCTCTGGTACGATTAGTTAATTGCATCAAATTCAGGGTTGCGTCCCTGGTCAAAATGGTTATAATCTCAATCAGGTCTAGCAAGTTTTAAGAGGAAACCCTCCCCCCTAAAACTGGCACGAGAGAAACGCGACTGGAACAGCTTGCTAGGCACAGGGAAATGCCTGCCCCCCCCTCGAATTGGGCGTTAACCGTTTCGCATTACATGTTTCCCTCCTGGCATGAATGCACAAGATGCCGCCCATTTGGGCGGCATCACTGTTTTATACGGTCGTTACACAACAACACATCTTCGTATTCTAAAAAAATAGTGGCTCAAAAACAAAACGCCCGTCCGCACAAGGCGAACGGGCGTACACGGTATCTCAAAAGGAGGTGGGATGTGGAAAAGTTTAGCTGGGAACAGTACGTGGAAGCATTTGATCGAGAATGCGCTCCATCGCCATTGTGTGGCTGCAATAGCCGCGTGTGTGGAAGTAATCGCAGTCGCAACCCCAGTCACCACTGCTAAAGCGCACTTGGTGGGAACTGTTTTCGCCATTGACATTGACGGCAAATGAGTCAAATTGAATCCGTTCCTTTTCGGTTGCGTATGTTTTTGCTTTTTCGATTTTGCTTATCAAGCCGTAATCCATCGTTTTGTCTCCTAAAAGTGTGCGTTGACTACCAACAAAAAACGCACGGATAAACGTGCGCTGGTGTAAGGGTCAGACTGTCTGCTTGTTTGTTTTTATTGTCGAACGGTCTGCATTCATAGTCACCAGTATAGTCAATTCGCTGTGCAAGTCAAACAGGCTTGATCAAGTTTCATTGTATGTTTTGTACAAAACAGTGGCAGTTAGGGGGCAAAAGGGCGTTTGAATTGATCTTGTTGGTCGGTGGTGGGGATGCGTGTGCCGTCGAGCGGATCGTATAGGCCGATGGCGATGGTGGTGATGGTGTCGTCGGCCGGAATGAGAATGTGTTGCTGGCGGAAGATGTCGCCGACGCGCACGGTGTCGGGGTCTATCCACAGGCCGTCGTCCCCTGTTTTGTAGGTATCGGCCGCATCGAGCAAATGGGTGAAGATGGCGAGACGTGGCCCGGCATACGTGCCGGGGAGAGGCGGAAAGCTGTACGGGGTGTTGACGGCCGCAATCGGGACTGTTGTTACCTGGAACGTGAGATCGAGCAAGGGCGGATCATAGAGCGCGGACAGCAAGCACAACCCATTTTCAAAACAAACAAGCGGGGTGGGCGGCGTGGCGGGTGGGGCGATGGTGCGTTGCGTGAAGCCGCTGATCGGGGTTGTGTCTGGCTGGTATAGCTCGGTGTAGAGTGGCGGCACGGCCGGGTAGCCGGTGTAATGCGTGGCGGGCTGGAGAAAGATGGCGCGGCGCGGATCGAACAGGCGGGGCTGGGCGGCCGGGGCAGCGTGTGCGAGCGCGAGACGATCCCATTGTCCGGCGAGCAGGCTGCTGGTGGCGATCTCTGTTTGATCGGTGGCGGTCAGATGGCGGCCGAGTTCGTAATAGTCGGCGTGATAAAGGAAGCGCGTGTTGCCGCGTGTCGGCCAGTCGGCAAAGTAGGTGGTGAGATCGCGGGTGGTGATGTTGATGAGGGCGGCGGCCGCAATGACGATGCACAATCGGTTGAGTGCGGCCGATTTTGGACGATTGGCAATAAACAAGCCTAAAATGAGATAGGTGGCGGGCTGGGCGACGATGGTGTGTCCCAGACTGCCGTAGGGAACAGAGACGATGCTGGGGGCAAGTCCGGCGCAGAACCATATCAGCAGAAAGATGAAGGGGGAGGGCGAGAGGGGGCGTTTTGTCAGATGTGTGATCGCTTTGAATGTGGTGTAGAGGAGGGTGAGGAGGAAGATGAGGGCGACGGCCGGAGAAAAAATGGGGCGGCCGGGGATGTTGTATAGCCATTCGCTGTCGCCGTCGGCGTGGAACATATTGAGTGTGCCGATGGTATTTTCGATAAGCAAACTGTAGTCGCCATCACGGGCGGCGTTGAGCGGGGCGGCCACTTCGCTGACACGGCCGACTTCAGTTGTGTCCGGCCGATCTAGCATCGACAAAATCAGTGGCAGGGTGATGACGGCCGCGAGAGCGTACATCAGCAGGATGCCTGCCCATT
Source organism: uncultured Anaerolineae bacterium (assembly GCA_937949915.1). Classification (GTDB taxonomy): domain Bacteria; phylum Chloroflexota; class Anaerolineae; order Promineifilales; family Promineifilaceae; genus CALECP01. Next base: position 8,099 of record CALECP010000253.1, on the reverse strand, counting down.
TTCGGTGCAAGAGCGGCCGTTGGAAGAGGGCGATGACGACACAGTACGCGCCGATGATCAAGGGCGTGTTCCATGCGGCAAAGTACGTGTGCAGGGTGAGACCCATAAACAGTCCGGCCGCGACAAATTGTTTGAGGTTGCGCTTGTCATGTTGCAGAGCTTGCCAGAAAAAGTAGAAGGTGAGCAACATCAATGGGACGGTGGTGATGTGGCGTGTGCCGGTGCGTGAGTACATGAGCGACCAAAAGCTGACAGCAAGCGCGACGCTGGCGAAAAGTCCGACACGCCGATTGAACAGTTGACGGCCGAGCAGGTAGGTCAATGGCACAGTCAGCGTCCCCAACACAACGGACGCACTGCGAATGGCTGTTATTGAGCGGCCGAACAGCAGCATCATGCCTGCCTGGAGCGCGTGCCACAGCCCCTCATGCCCTGACGCATCGTGAAAAAAGAAGCGAAAGTCGCCATCTAATACGTGCTGTGACACGATGAAAGCGTTACTCAACTCATCGACGCGCAAACCGGGCGGAACGCTATCGAGCCGATAGAGGCGTAGCACCAGCGCAAGGGCAGTGAGAAAAATGAGGATGAGTATGTCTTTATATTGACCGATTTGTTTCAACTTTTGCTTCCGCTAACTGCTATTTTGAAAAAACGATTGTCGCATCCACGATCATACATCACCAAAACGAGTGAGGACAACAATGACACTAATCACCCACCAAAATAAAAGCAGCCCAATAAACGGGAGCAGCATACGGCCGCTCTGCGACAGGCAGCACGGCCGTCACGTCCATCTCATCTAACTGTGCTTGCAGCCGCTCATGTGATGCTTCGCGTAGCCATTTTTGTGCGTGTGCCAGGGCGATAGACGGCCGTTCCCCTGCATCCAATCGACGATACAGATCACGCATCAACAAAAACGTGGCGAGATCATCGACCGCCCATGTGCTGACCAGCACCGACCGCGCACCCGCATAGAGAAAGGCACGAATTAACCCCATCGGCTCGTCGCCGCGCAAAATTTTGCTTGTACCCGTCTTGCAGGCAGACAGCGTGACCAGCACGGCCGACAATGACCAGCCTTCCAGCACTTCCCGCGCCGTCAATTTTTCCCCCGCACCGATCTCTAAATAAGAAGCCATCGGGTCGGCATGGTCGAACCAGCCATGACAGGCGAGATGTAGGTAACGCGCATCGGCCGCCTTCTCTCGTAGTTGCGCGGCCGTTGTCGTGCGTGTGCCGCTCATCTGCTGGGTGATGACGGCCGCTTCCCGTTCTGCATAGTGCAATTGGGCGATCTCTGCCCCGTCGCCATTCCACGCATGGACGATCAAGTGGGGCGGGGCGGGGGCGGCCGTGCTTTGCCGTTGTTGGTGCAAGATCGTTGCGTTGGGCGTGTACGCAATGGTGCCGGAATGCGCGGCCAGCAGAGCAGTGAACGGCACAGAATGCAACGGGCCATGCGGAATGATAATGGTGTCGGCCGGAACAAGATCGGCCAGCAAGGCGGCCGTCAGGCGTGGGGCAAGGCGCGGATCGAGAAAGCGCAACGCATCATTGGCGCGGGGTGTTTTGCTGCTAAACGCATTGGGATCGAGTGGGCAAATAGTGACGGCCGCGCTCGTTTGCCCCACCGAGAAGCGCACGATTTTTGCCGGTAAAATCAGATGGTCGCGCAAGCGGTTCGTCTTGGGAATTTGCGCCATCATCGGGATGTCGTGCGCCAGTACGCCGGTGGTGAAATAGCTGATCAACTGCTCGTCCGGCCGCAAAACGCCCTGAACATCGGCCAATGTCGCCGTGCTGATCGCGTCGTCGCTCACCGCCTCGGCAAATGCACGGGCGCGGGCGCGTTCTGTCCATGCAAACGCTGCGGCCGTCTCATCCATTTCGACCAACAGCAACACAATCGCCTCATAGATTTGCTGCCAACGGCCGAGCAACCCAATTCGCATCGCTTCGTCCTTGATCGGTGCGCGGCTCGTTTCCACAATGGCGGCCGCCGTTTGCCAATGTGCCAATGCGTCATTATGCGCGTCCAAACGATGCGCCACATCCCCCAACCTGAAATGCACGGCCGGAAGTACCTCTGCGCGGCCGATCTCCTCTGCCGACTGCAACGCCGCACTATACATCGTCTGTGCCACGCGATAATTGCCGCCCACCTGCTCCGCCAGCCCCAAATAGAGATAACAATCGACCTGATAGGCAGGGGTCTGAAATTGTGCCAGAGCTTGCGTCAGCGTGTGGATCGCTTCGTCGATATGCCCCATCAGCAACTGTACTGTGCCGATATTGAGCGCATTGATAGACAACAGTTCGGCCGCGACACTGCCCTGCGCCACCCCTGCAAATGCTGTGAGTGCGTCGTCCCACATTCCGCTTTCGGTGTAGATGATGCCCAAATTGTTCTCGGTGCGGATCACCCATTCCGGCCGATCTAGCTCACGAAAAATGGCGAGGGCTGTTTGCAAATAGGTACGCGAGCGATCTGTGTACTGCAATGAGTTCATCAGCACGCCCAAATTGAGCGCCGTACATGCTTCCACAAAGCGGTCGCCCATTGTTTGAGACAGGGCGAGCGTTTGCTCATATCCTTCTTGCGCTGCCTCTGGCTGCCCCAGCAGGCGGTGGCAAAATGCACGTACATTTAATAGTTTGAGTGCAATATCGGGGTCGATGGCGGCCGCTAATAGCGCGTCGCATCGGGTGATCGCTGCTTCTGGCTGCCCTTCCCGCGCCAGCACGGCCGTTTGCAGATACCGGGCAATCGCTTCCCCGCGTGGTGTGATCGTTCCGGCCGTCACTTGTGTCAGTAGCTGCTTTAATTGTGCCGTGTCCCGATTGACGAGATCGCACCCCCATCGCCAAAAAACACGGTCAAAGACAGCCTGCCATCGCGCTTGCTGTAAACGGGGATGCAAATACGCAATTGTTTGCTGATGCCAATAGTCATACCGACGGGGCGAACGGTGTAGCGCATCCAATTGCGCCTGCGGATCGTCTATTGCAGCGACGACGGCCGCCCATTGCTCATCGGTCAGCGGCCGTCCCACAATCGCCGCCACGGCCGCACGATCATCATGCCCTAAAATAGCATACACATTTTGCCAAGAATCAGGAAAGGTTACTTCTATCTCCACCGTCATCCTATTGTATCATTAGGGAATGCGAGGCATCACAACTTGGGCGAAACAGCAGATCGCCCTCTTATTTTTGGAGACAACAAGAATGAACGAAAGACAAATGACGAATGATAGGCAAGTGACGAGTGACGAACGACGAGTGACGAGTAGCACCGCCCCAAAACCCTCCGCGGTCAGCCCCCACCCCCGCCGACAACGATGGTGGATCGGCATCTGTCTGTTGCTAATGGCGACATTTACCATCCATGCCCAAGCGGCCGCTACACTCTTTTTCACTGACGGCGACGGTATTCCGATCACTGGTACGGTGCGCGTTCTCTGTTTCGAGACGGCCGAAAGCACCCCCGCCACCCTCACGCTTTCTGTGACTGATGGCGAGCCAGACGATCCAGCGGCCGTGCCGGAAAATTGTAACGGGGTCGCCGCCATGTGGCAGAGACACAGCCAGCCATCTGGCAAAGACGGACACGGTCCCGCTTATGTCACCTACACCACCAGTTGGGCCCCCGAAAGCGGTACAGACGGTCTGCAAGATGCAAGCAATAAGATCATCATCAGTGATGAAAACCCGTTGACTTTGTTCAACATTGTCGTCAGCCTCGCATGGGAACCGATGCCCGGATCGAAGACGGCCGACATCGACGAAATCGCCGAAGCGATGGCACTCGCCTCGGCCGATCTGTACGATTGGACAGAGGGCAGGATGGCGTTTGGGCAAGTCGAAATTTTCACCAACGGCGAACGGTGGGACATCGCTGATATGCGTTTTGCGGCCGCCAATGATTTTCGGCCGAAGGCGTTTGTCGGCGGCATTGTCGAAGATACGCTGCCATATACCGCACCCAGCGCCCCCACGATTCGCACCGCCAACAAACCGCACCCAGAGCCGACTTTCGTTTTTCCCGGTCTCACGCCATCCGTTATTTTCGCCACACCCACCCTGCCATTTTTCATAACCTCCACGCCATCCCCCACGCCCATCCCCACCGCCACGCCGATGCCGATGGGGGCAACATTTGTCAATGGCAATGCGTACTTCGGCCGCCAATGGAACGGCAACACCAGCTCAAGCGGATCGTGGGCAGCCCCCAACGGCACACGCACCCTCATCCACGAATGGGCGCATTACGCCCTCTTTTTGTACGACGAATACCAGCTTGGGTATTGCATTTGTCATGATCTGGCACAAGTCGGCCGTGACCCGGCCGCGTGTATGGCACAGTCGGAGGATATTGTCGGCTCAACGATGGCGTACCAATATACATCGAGCGAATTTTGGCACCCAGACACCCACATCGTCCAGCCCTTCCAGTGTGAGAACACCCAGCAAGCGTTTATTCACGGCGATTCCGATTGGGAAACACTGGCACGTTGGGACGATATTCAGGGGCTGGGGCTGCCATTTGACCCACTGCCATATCCCGCTATTTTGCAGCCCGGGCCTGATTGGTCGGCCGATCTCTCGCGCCACCTGTATGACATCAATGTCAATGCTACGGGCGCAAACGCCGAAGAACCGAACTTGAAATTTGTGACCAGCGATGTGCCAATGCGCGACAATTGGGACACGCTGCAATCTCAAGTGTACTTGCTCCAGGGCGCACCCGATAACCCTGATCGCATCATTCCGCAAGGCCGCCTTCTCAGCCAACCGGCCGACATTGAATCAGGCGTGATCCAATTGTTGGGCTATGATAGCGGCCGCGATTTTTTGCATGTCGTTGCCGAACATTATTCGCCTGTGATCACACAAACCGGACGCCTCGTTTTCCCCGAAAAAATGGGGGATGGCGCAGGCTTGGGCGATGGCGATACGCTGCCAACTGTGCCGAACAAGTGGGAATATACATTGGAAACCCGCTACCGTTTGCGCGACTATCGTGCGGCCGAAATGCAAGTCGTCCTCAAAAGCGAACAAGACCTCAGCGGCTTCCCGCCCTCTGCCCAAATTTGCTCCCAAGACCCTGGCATCGGCTGTTTGCTTCTCGAAGAAATGACGTGGGATGGTGCGCTCGACGTGTGGAAAATTGTCTTTGATGCGGACAAAATCGGGCTGGAAGAAATCCCCCGCTACGCTGTCGTGCGCGTCATGCTTGAAGACCCCGATGCGCTCCCGCCTGGTGAGATTATTCGCTGGGTGCAAATGGCGGGTGGCGAAGGTGCGGGCTATATCGACGCATTGGCCCCGCTTGCCGATGGCAAAGTGCAGGTGCATATCGACCGCAACCAAGCGTCTGAAGATTTCCCCGATTGCGGTGTTCTCAGCTACATGCCTGCCACCAATTATGACGCGCTGGTGATGGACGAAATAGCGACCGGAACATCGCTCCAATTTCCCCCGTTGCGCTTCATCGATCAGCCGCTCGACATCTCGCTCACCGTGCCGGGGCCAGAGGGCTGCCCCCAGCCTGTGCCGTGCCAAAACGAACCGATGCCCCGCGATCCAGAGACAGGGCAATTTACCCCCGTCATGGTCACGCTCTATTACGATCAAGAGGACATCGATCAGCTTGGCATTGACGAGAGCCAGCTACGTGTTGCCCATTATCTGGGTGGCAAAGAAGGGGTTTGGCTTGATGTCGAAAACCCTATCACAGACAACTATCCATCGACTGACATTATTCGCCGTGACGAAAACCTCAACACGATTAGCTTCCAAATGTACGAAGATGGCATTTATGGGATTGTGGTGGGGGTTGATGATGTGGTGCCTCTGGCGGTGGAGGCGCAAAGCACGGCCGATACCCCTTCACCCACGTCTACGCCTACGCTTATCTTGTTCTCCGCGCTCCTGCTCTCTGGCGCAATTTTGTTGATCGGTCACAAAAAAAACACGTAGAGACACAAAATCTTGTGTCTCCTCTTCTGTTTTTGTCTTGTGCTTCTGTTGAGTTGAATTTGTTGTATTGATTTGTCACACAATCAGCCATTTCCCCATTGGGAAAAAGCGGCGATCAATTGTGCGGTCAACGTAAATAGCTTGTCCCGCCAAATCAAAATGCCATTCTTTGGAAAATCGCTGTTGGTGGTTTGGTTTGGTGGGGCGGGGGGCAATGGCTCGGCCGATGGTTCGATCACCCGCGTATCATTTGGTTCATTTGGTGGCGGTTGCGTATCCGGTTTCGGCTCGGCCGGTGGCTCTCCCGCTTCGATGCGGAAAATGCTCCCAGTTTCTCCGGCGATGTCATAGCCGATCACATACAGTTCGCCATGTACGTCTTCGCCAAACGCGACCGCATTGGCAAGACGGCCGCCCGATACCTGAGCAAATTCGACCGATGGCGTGTATGGCCCACCACTGAGAACGCGCAATTTAGAATCGCAAAAATCAGAGAAAATATAGTTGCTCGCTAACGCGGGAATGGCTGCACCACGATACACATACCCGCCTGTCACCGAACATGCGGTGTTGTTCGCATATTCATAGACCGGGGCTTTGTACGCGCTTTTGTCGGCGCATCCCTCCGGCCGGAATGGATGATCGCCCTCATAGCACTTCCAGCCAAAGTTATTCCCGGCCGGGTTGCTTCCGGCCGCGATGTAGTTGATCTCCTCCCAACCGCTCTGCCCCACATCCCCGATCCAGAAATCGCCCGTCACGCGATCCACACTCCACTTCCACGGATTGCGGAAGCCCATCGCATACACCTCGTCACAATTGCCGCCCAAGCCATCATTGAACATATTGTCGGCCGGAATGGTATACAACCCGCCAGCACCACAATCAGGCGCGATCCCGCTCCGTTGATCGACATCGATCCGCAACATTTTGCCCAATAGCTGCTGGCGATCTTGCGAACGATTATCTGGGTCGGCCTGACTGCCACCATCTCCCGTGCCGATGTATAAATTGCCATCGTTGCCAAACGCAATCGTGCCGCCGTTGTGCGTGTCATACGGCTGTGGCACATCTATGATTACCGTTTCGCTATCCCGATTGGCGCGATTGGGATCATCGCTGACTGAAAAGCGTGAAATGCGTAATTTGAGATCGTCGTCGCCGGTCGTGTATGCTGCATAAAAGTAGCCGTTCGTGGCGTAGTCGGGATGAAAGGCGATGCTGAGAAAACCGCGTTCGCCCACGCCGGTTACGCGGTCAAAAATATCGAGAAAGCGGTCGGGGTAGACGTTGCCATTGCGATCCATGATGTTGACCCACCCCGCTTGATCGACGACGAAAAGACGCTCGTCCCCAGCGTGGGTGAGGTGGACGGGATGCTCGGCGTTGGTGACGAGCGGCACCAGATTGAGCGACACGGCCGCAGCGGCCGGACGGGGTGTGGGGCGTGGCGCGGCCGTCTCCGACCCACCGATCACTTGCACGGCGAATTGGGTTGTGTTGATGCCGTCCCCTGTCAAATTGCCATCCCCGTTGCCCGAATTGGCGGCCGCATAAAACACCACTGTTTGCGATGCGGCCGGGGCTTTCCAGAGAAACGCATACGTCACACTACCATCGTAAAACGGCCGGGGCGTGGTGTGCGATAGTTCACCCTCAACCAATTGGCTGTGCTGGTCGGCCGCCTGCAATATGCCAATGGGCGGATCAACAGACAAATTAAACCCCGCCACCACGGCCGGGCCGCCCGTAATTTTGAGATAGAATGTGTGGATCGAACCGGCTTGCACCGTCGTCGGGCCGGTCACTGTCACCGTCGGCCACGCTGCCCCCGCCACATGGCACGATGTACAGTCGTTGCCACCATTGACGGCCGGATTGCCCGAATACCCATTGCGGCCGTGAAAACTAGCGGCCGCCTGACTACCCAGCAATAAAGCAAAAATCGCCACGACGGCGATCAGTAATCCTATCTGTTTTTTGTTGATCAAATTGTGTTGCGTTGCCATTACTTTTCTACCTCGCGTTTATGGGGCGTTGCTTGCGCTATTATAGCGTCATCCGGCGCGATTGGATAATGGCAAAACGGTGGGTAGGGACACGATTTATCG
>CALECP010000252.1 GCA_937949915.1 uncultured Anaerolineae bacterium | reverse complement strand
TTGCCCACCGATTTTGATCGCGCTGATTTGGCGGCGAGTGGACAGCTTGTACTGGAGGAGATCGGTGCGGATTTTGTGGCGCACTGGGTCGAAAAGACGGGGTTGCGAAAGGTGGCTGTCGCGGGAGGGGTGTTTGCCAACGTCAAATTTAACCAACGTATCTATCAATTGCCCGGTGTCGAAAAGCTGTTTGTCTACCCCGGCATGAGTGATGATGGGTTGGCGATTGGCAGTGCGCTGGCGGTGCATTTTGGGGCGGGGCGTGTGCAGCCAACCCGCGTGGCACAGATGGCGTTGGGCAATGCGTATGATGATGCAGACATCGAAACGGCGTTGCAAGAGGCGGCCGTGCGGGGCAAATGGCTGCCTGATATTCACGAACAGATCGCGGCTCTGCTGGCTGACGGCCGGGTCGTCGCGCGGTTTACGGGCGCAATGGAGTTTGGCCCCCGTGCGCTGGGCAACCGCTCGATCATGTACCAGACCACCGATCCGTCTGTCAACGATTGGTTGAACGAGCGGCTCAAGCGCACTGAGTTTATGCCATTTGCACCTGCCACCTTGTACGACTATGCGGCCGACTGTTATCTCGACTATGCGGGTGCGGCCGATTGCGCCCGGTTTATGACGATCACATTCGATTGCACCCCGCAAATGGCGGCACAATCGCCCGGTACAGTGCATATCGACAACACAGCGCGGCCGCAATTGGTCGATGCAGAGACCGCGCCCGACTTTCACGCCATTTTGACCGCCTACCACGCCCGTACTGGCATTCCGTCGCTCGTCAACACCAGCTTCAATTTACATGGCGAACCGATTGTGTGCAGCCCGGCCGATGCGATTCGCTCCTTCCAGCAAGGGGAGCTAGATTATTTGGCGATAGGCAATTGGTTGGTCGCCCATGAACGGATGAAGACGGCCGCACAAGATGACAAACAAATCGCTCAACCAGAGGGCTGAAAGCACACGTCCCGGCCGTCGCTGGCTACAATGGCTGCGGATCATGGTGTCTGTGGTGTTGGTTGTCTGGTTTCTCAGCCGTGCCAATTTGAGTGAGATCGGTGCGAGTATGCAGTCGGCCGCGCCTGCCACCCTCGCCCTCGCCCTCTGCCTGCCAATTATCGGCGTGATGATCAGCATCACACGTTGGAAACTGCTCCTGCAAATGCAGGGGAATGTGTATCGCTTCTGGCCGGTGGCGCAAAGCTATTTAGTGGGCGGCTTTTTTAACAATTTTTTGCCATCGACGTATGGTGGGGACGCGATGCGGGCGTATGAGGCGTACCGACTCGGCACATCGAAATCGGGGGCGGTGGTGTCTGTCGTGGCAGACCGGGTGATGGGGCTGGTGGTGCTGATGGTGCTGGCGTTGGGCGCGATGTTGTTGCCTAGCCCGTTGACGGCCGAGCTGCCGCCGTTACATTTGTGGGCGGGGTTGGGCATTGTGGCGACGGTGGTGGGCTGTGTGGTCGTTATTCGGCCGCCGCATTTTCTGAAACGGTTGGCGCAGCAAATCGCGCCGCGCTTGCCGGACAAGCTGTGTCGCCTAGTAGTCGCCGTGCATGACATGGGGAAACGGCCGCGCATCCTAGCACAAACGATGGGGCTATCGCTCTTGCTGCAACTGAACGCGATTACTTACTACTATCTGATAGGCAAAGCGTTAGGGTTGCCTGTGCCGTTTAGCAGCTTCCTGTTAATCGTGCCGCTCACGCTGTTTATCATGGCGATCCCCATTTCGATCAACGCCATTGGGATACGCGAAAATGTGTTTGCGTGGTTTTTGCTGCCGTTTGGGGTGTCCCACACGCTGGCGTTGGCGTTTGTACTCATCTCGTATAGCGGTATGATTATGCAAGGTGTTGTTGGCGGTCTGATCTATATGCTTCGCAAACGCTAAAAGATATCTATTCGCCCCTTACGCTCTCGTTCGCTATGATTGGATAGCATGATCAACTCATTTTTAGCGACACTGCACCAAAACTGTGAACGGCTGCCCAACAAGACAGCGTTGATTTTTTCGGACGCACACACACCAGACCATTCTGTCACCTATGGCGATCTCGAAACGACCATCGGCAAAACGATGGCCTATTTGCAATCGTTGGGTGTGGAAGCAGGAGATCGCGTCGCTGTGCAGTTGCCCAAATCGCTCGAATTTGTCTATCTGCATCTTGCCATCATGCGGCTGGGTGCGATCAGCCTGCCGCTCAATCCGGGCTACCCGCCCCAAGAGTTGGCGTACTTTATCCACGATGCGGAGGCTAAGCTGTTTTTTGTCGATCAATCGCTATCGGCCGATCTCGCTTTACTCTCTGCCCAACTGCCCGCCTTGCACACGGCCATTGTGCTGGATGTGACAAAAACAGTCGTCTTTGACCGTCTGATCGCCCCATTCGACCCGGCCGCCACCCCGATCCCGGCCGTGCTAGACGACACTTGCCTGATGATCTACACGAGCGGGACAACTGGACGGCCGAAAGGCGCACAATTGACACACAGCAATCTGAGCTACAATTTGGACGCGCTCCATCAAGCATGGGGCTGGCAAGAAAGCGACATTATTTTGCACGTCCTGCCCATCTTCCACGCGCACGGATTGCTGGTCGCTCTGCATGGTGCGCTCAACGCTGGGGCGACCGCTATCTTGCACCCTCATTTCGATGCAACGCGCACGCTCGAAACATTGGTAGCGCGTCGTTGCACCGTCTTTATGGCTGTCCCCACCATCCACCGCAAATTGGTCGATGCACCGGACGCGGCCGCTTATGATCTAAGCCACATGCGCCTGCTCACCTCTGGCTCAGACCGTCTGCCAGACAGCTTGTTCAAACGGTATCAGGCGACATTCGGCCATACGTTGCTCGAACGGTACGGCATGTCAGAGACGAATATGAACATCTCCAATCCATTGCATGGCGAACGGCGCGTCGGCTCGGTCGGCAAACCATTGCCCTATGTCGAAGCCCGTATCGTTGACCCTGCGACTGACACACCGCTGCCCGATGATACAGTGGGTGCGGTGCAAATTCGGGGGCCGCATGTGTGTAAGGGATATTGGCGGCAGCCAGAAAAAACGGCCGAGGCGTTTACGGCCGATGGGTGGCTGCGGACGGGCGACATGGGGGTGCGCTCGGCCGATGGGTACTTTACGCTCAAGGGACGCTCGAAGGATTTGATCATCAGTGGTGGATATAACATTTACCCGCCGGAAGTTGAATTGGTGCTGGCACAACATCCGGCCGTCTCCACCAGCGCGGTCATCGGCATCCCCAACGATATGTGGGGCGAAACAGTGACGGCCGTCGTCATCCTCTACCCGGCCGCCGCCATCACCGAAGCAGAACTACAAGCATTTTGCGCCACTAAGTTGATTAAATACAAAGTGCCACGCCATATTATTTTTACCGATGCGTTCCCGCGCAACGCTTTGGGCAAAGTACAAAAGGCGTTGTTGCGTCAGCAATATGCGCCATGATAATCTTCTTTAATGGGTGAGATTGAGTGAGTGACAATATAAACAATATGCCAAACAGTTACCCCCGATTTGCCACTGATACGGAACAACAAACATCGGTTGCAATAGATGAAACGACAGACGAAAAACAAGAAGAACGCTGGAAAATTATCGCGCATGATGATACTGTCACCACAATGGATTTTGTGATTCGATTGATGATCACTGTCTTCCATAAGCCACATATTTTTGCTGAGGCGATCATGTGGCAGGTGCATAATGAGGGGAATGCGGTGGTCGATGTGCTGCCGAAAACGGAAGCAGAACGGCGCAAGAACAAGGCGACAGCGGCCGCTTGGATGGAAGGATTTCCATTCAAAGTGACGATTGAGAAAGCGTGAGCGTAGTAGAAAACAAGAAGGTTAAAAAGTGAGAATGTGAGAAAGTTACAAAGAGAAAAAGATGATGATTGAGACAACAATAGAAAACGGTATTTGCCATATTCGCTTTAATCGGCCGCGTCGTAAGAACGCTTTGACTGTGGAAATGTATGAAGCGACAGTAGCCGCAATGATGACGGCCGAAGCGGACTCTGCGATCCGTGTGATTTTGTTTTCGGGCGCAGATGGCGTGTTCACGGCCGGGAACGATCTCGCTGATTTTGTGCAACGGCCGCCCACCGGGGAAAACAGCCCCGTCTTCCAACTATTACGCGCATTGGTCGAAGGAGATACACCACTGGTCGCGGCCGTGCAGGGCGCGGCCGTCGGCATCGGTACAACGATGTTGCTGCATTGCGATCTGGTGTATGCGGCCGACAACACCCGCTTCCAACTGCCGTTCGTCAATTTGGGTCTGGTGCCAGAAGCGGGATCGAGTTTGCTGCTCCCCCGCTTAGCTGGCCGCGCAAAGGCGAATGAGTTATTGTTGCTCGGCCGTCCCTTCTCGGCGGCCGAAGCATACGAGATCGGCTTGATCAACCGCATTTGTCCGGCCGATGACGTGCTACAGACGGCGATGACGGCCGCAACCCAATTAGCTAACCAACCACCCGAAGCCCTACACCATACCCGCGCCCTGCTCCGTGATGCCGATCAAGCAGAAACACTCGCTCGTATCCAGCAAGAAGGCAAATTGTTTGTCGAACGTCTGAATGCGGCCGAATCGCGGATTATTATAGAAGCATTTTTGAAGCGATAACGCATTTCTACCGCTCGGCATCGGTGCTACAATCTGTTAGCTCGTCAGCACGTAGGGACACGATTCATCGTGTCCCATTGGTATCAAGCTAAGGCGAAAATCGGTCAAATCTGCACATCATCGGCGATTTGTTGCACCGGTCTCGCCCGGTGTTGAACACACGGGCTGTCAGTGCGCCTGACGGCGCTGCGAAAAACCCGTTTCAAACGGGTTTCAGTTGGCGTAGCAGCCGGTTTCAACCGGAGCGGTGGCGAGTAAAACGCTTGGCTGATAAGCTATTTTCAACAGTAAACGATAGCGGCCGTATGCCCTATCGCCAGGAGAGTTTATGTTTGGACGGAAAAATAATGGCGTGAGCGAAGAAGCAGTGATGAAGTCGCTCTCCACCGTGATCGAGCCAGAATTGCACCGCGATCTTGTCTCGCTCAACATGATTCGTGAACTGAGCATTGACGGAAGTGACATCACGTACACCATCATGCTGACCACCCCCGCTTGCCCACTCAAAAACGTGATGCAGCGCGATTGTGAATTGGCGTTGCGCCGCGATATTCCTGCCATTGGCGCAATTAATATCAAGTGGGACGCGAACGTGCCGAAAAACAACATGCTCAAAGATGTCGGCGCGAATTTTCGCAACACGATTGCGATAGCGAGTGGCAAAGGGGGCGTAGGCAAATCGACTGTGGCTGTCAATATGGCGATTGCGCTGGCGAAAATGGGCGCACGGGTCGGCTTGCTCGATGCTGATATTTTGGGGCCAAACGTGCCGATGATGATGGGCAAGCAAGACAAGCCGCCCGTTGTCAATAAGCGCATCCAGCCATCTGAAAGCTATGGTGTCAAATTTATCTCGATGGGGTTGCTCATCCCGGCCGGACAAGCACTCGTCTGGCGTGGGCCGATGCTCAACAGCGCGATCCGCCAATTTTTGACCGATGTCGAATGGGGTGAACTCGATTACTTGGTGGTCGATTTGCCACCAGGCACAGGCGATGCCTCTCTCTCGCTGGCACAAGCGATTCCGCTCAGTGGCGTGGTGATCGTGACGCAGCCGATGGCGGTTGCCGCCTCAGACGCGATCCGTAGTGTCAATATGTTCCAAAACCTCAACGCGCCTATTTTGGGCGTGGTCGAAAATATGACAGGCGAATTTTTTGGGGAGGGCGCGGGTCAAAAGCTGGCACAGGAAGCGGGGATCGACTTTTTGGGCAGTGTTCCGGCCGATGTCAATGTCCGCATCGGGGGTGACATGGGAACACCGGTCACAGACGCGAAGCCAGACAGTCCGGCGGCCGTCGCATTCAACGAAATCGCCTCCCAAGTCGCTGCACGGATCAGCGTTCTCGCACTACAAAATTCGGGCAACTTTATCCCGATTGAAATGGTGGGCTAACGCTTATTTTCCAACTGAACGAATAGCACGGCCGACATGATCGGGCCGTGCTTTTTTTATATCTGTTTGGGCAATCGCGTCGATAGCCGCATAGAGATCATCCGGCATCGCGGTCACTTTGCACACCGTTTGATCGTAGTGGAGAAGCATATTTTCGGCCGTGCCAGCCTGCACCTGTCGCGCATCATCAAAAATCGTTTGCATCGTGTGCAGCCGTTTTCTATCCAGCCCCACGATCACTGTTTCAATGCGAATAGGTGCTGCCTCTTTCAGTTCGTGCTGATAGACGATGTGTGCTTCGGCCGTATAAAACGTGCGACCAGTGCGCTGCAAATACGCTTGCGCCGCAAACAATTCCATAAACGCCGTCAATGCGCGATCAAATGCCACCGCGTAGTAACCGGCATTCATGTGTCCGTTGTAATCGATCCAGTCAGGTTGGACAGTGGTTGTGTAAATATGTGACATGACTTTTTTGATTATCCGCCTGCTGCTGTTTTAGTTGGCTGCCCCGTCTCGCCCCATATCATTGAAAAGTAGGGCAACGGATTCAAAATACCGTTGCCCCACATAGAGAAAATTTCGCCCATAGGTCAAGGCGCAAAAGGTTTTAGTCGCGTGTTGTGATCATGCGTGTGGTCGCGGCCGCCAGTAGCACAATCGACATCAAAACAACCACTGTACCAATGGTGCTTGTGTTGACATTCGAGAGCGTGATCGCTGTCGGTGTCACTTCGATGATGCGCCCTTCGCCGCCTGTTTGGTATGCCAAATCTGTCGCCAAAATAGTCGGCAGATCAACACCATCCTGTGTTGTGACGGGGAAGCGTTCGGTGTCGCCCAGCAGATATTGGGTCAGTGCGCGTTCGTAGGTGATTTTTGTGCCGTTCTCCAAAAGCTCAACCTGTGTGTAATCCTCGAACATCTCGTATCCGTCGCCACCACCGGCCGTGAAGCTGTTCGTTACAAGGTTGACCAATGGTGCGCCTGCAACCACTTCGCCGTTGATGACCAGCGGTGCGCCGGTCGGCAAGGTGATTGTGCCGTTCGGATTGAGAGTCGCATCGCCACCCGCTAACAGGACGCTCTCGACCCGTGAGCCGACTGGATTGTCTGTATTGTAGGTGAAGATGAGGCCGCCCACTTGCAAAAATTCGCCTTGTGCGCCAAATTCGACTTCAGCAACGGCGACTTCGAGCGCCGCTTTTACCGCTTCGGCCGGAACATCCAACAACACTGTCACATCGTTACCAAATGGCAAAATGTTGAGCGTGTCTTGACGTGTGATAGTGCCGATGATTTCGTCACCCGCGTTTTGGCGAATACCACCGCCATTTTGCAGCGCGATCACCGGGTTGGTCGAGCTAATGCCGCTTTGTGCGCCCAATTGCTCGTAGGAGTAGATGAAGCTGTCTGCAACCAGATTGCCGATGTTGGCTTCTTCGACACGCACAAACGAACGTGCCAAATTCAAGGTTGTTTCGGCGTATGCCAATTGTGTGGTCGCAAAGCTATCGACACAGGAAGAAACATCTGTCAGCACTGCATCAACGTCGGCCGCGCCGGGAACAGCATCGGTGATGCCCAGGGCGGCGATTGCGTCTGTGTTACCTTCTTCGGGGATGACGCGGATCGGCGCACCAGAGACGGCCGTGACCATACCATTTGCGTCAAATACAACGTCGAGTGCGCCCAGATAGGAGTAGCCACCTTTTGATGTGACAAGGTACACTGTTTCGCCGTCTGCATCGGTGATGATACGCGGATAATCGGACACAATCGGATCAACTTCGCCCGGAAGCGCGTCTGCGGCCGTGCCGAGCAGTTCGTCACCGCCACCGCCCACGGCGATGTCTACGTTTGTGACCATGCTGATCAGTTCTACATCGTTGTTGATGTTTTGCAGATGGCTGACCAAGATGATTTTGTTGACACCGGCCGCCAGCAGTTCGTCTACTTCTGTTTGGACGGCTGCGGCCGTGCTGGTGATGTCGGCCGTTTCTACGATCACGTCGCCCGGGCTGGAGATATTGGGCAGTGAGGGGGTGGTTGCGCCCACGATGCCGAACATTTCGCCTGTGTTGGGGTCGGTGTAGATCATCGTCTCAGCAATCGGTGTACCGTCCACTGGATTGTTGATGATGCCCTCAACGACGAGGTCAGCCAAGCCCGCTTGTTGGGTAAAGTCGAGATTGGCGGTCAAAAACGGTTGGTTGGTGAAGCCGTTGATGTATTTGAGTAAGAAGTCGGGTCCGAAGTCAAATTCATGGTTGCCTAAAATGTGCGCGTCGTAAGGTAGCAGATTCTGCGCGGCCGCATCATAGATCGGGTTGTTGGCGGGTGGTAGGCTGCAATTGACGATAGAACTGGCGAGGAAACTGTCACCCGCATAGACGCTGAGGGTCGAATTTCCGGCTGTTTGTGCGTCTGCCAGCGCGTTGTCCATCACGGTGCTAAATGCACTGATACCACCGACCATCAAATCAACGTCTGCGTCTAGGCCGCTCGTTGATGAAATGATCGTGTTGGTGTTGGGGAATAGCTGCGACTCACCATCGTTGTTGTGCAATAGGGTGAGTGTAATAGTGCCTGATGCCTGTGCATAAGCTGAAAGTGTAAACAGCGTCAACAGAGCGCATACCGTTAGGCAAGTTGTCATTAATGAACGGATTGTTTTTCTCATTTTGTTCTCCTTGAACCAAAATTAAAGATGTATTGAGGAATGCCCCGTAATACATTTTTCCTTATACTGAATGCCGACTTTTTCCTGCGTTCTAATTACCGATCATAGCATATTTTTGTGTGGGTCGTGCGAATTGCAATGCGCTAATTGGCAATGTCGCGGCGGGGGACGACGAGCAGGACACCGATGACGGTGAGAACGGCCGCTACAATCGTGATGCCGCCGAACCCGGCCGCTTGCCCGATGGGGGCGACGAGAAAAGCAGCGGCCGAACGGCCGAGTCGGCCGGAGGCGGCCAATGCGGATAACGCTGTCGTGCGGGAGGGGGGGATCAGTTCAGAGAAAATCGGGATGATCGAGATGAAGGTTGCTTCAAACGCGACGAACAAAACGAACATGACGAGCAAAGCGACCGGCAGCGAGGTATCGAATGACGGAATGATCACATAACAGACGGCCGCGATGATGCCCGCGATCAAGATCACCGTTTTTTTGCCAAAGCGGTCGCTGCCAAACCCCATGATGATTTCGCCCACCAGTTCGGCCGCGCCGATGACGATAGCGGTCAATCCCAAGCCATCGAGCGACAGGGTAAATGTTTCTTCCATCCATGCCGCATAGCTGACAAATAGCAGTTGATTTGACCCACTGACGAGCAACGCGAACCCGCTGGCTGCCCACACGGCCGGATATTGACGAACATATCGCCACATTTGGCGCGGGGTTGTCCAGCCGTTTTTTTCTGGGGGGATGGCTGGGACAGTGCGCTGTATGCACCATGCGAATACCACGCCCAGCACGGCCAACATCACAAACGGAGACCGCCAGCCGTAGCGGCCGATCAGCACGGCCGCGATGGGCGCGATCAGCAGCAGGGAGAGCGACCAAGAGATTTCGATCAGGCCGGTGGCACGGCCGCGCCATTCCCACGGGATCATGTCACCGATGTACGCTTGCATGTTGGGGTCGTGGACAGTGTGTGAGAGCATGACCAGCCCCATCGACAGGGCGAACAGCCACGCATTGGCAGTGATGGTGGCGATGATGGCCGCGAGGATAAAGATCACATAGCCGCCGATGATCAATGGTTTGCGGCCGAGTCGTTCATTTAATGGAACGAGAAAGGGGGCGACGAGACTGATCAGCGCCGTCCACCCGATCAATTGCTGCATCTCGACGATGGAAATGCCCAACCCGCGTGCGATCTCTGGCAGAAACGGGAACAAAATACGACGGCCGGAGATCAAGATCAAGCGGCCGAAGGCGAATAAAATTAGCCAGGTGACAGTTTTTCGGTGTTGGGTTGACAACGGTATTGCTCAATAAAGGAAAGAATCGTTGACCACACTTGCTGGTGGGCGGGATCGTCCGGCCGCATCAGCTCGTGGTCAGAGTTGGGGTAACGGTGCAATTGTTTGCGGGGGGATGGTAACAG
This sequence comes from uncultured Anaerolineae bacterium, assembly GCA_937949915.1. Taxonomy (GTDB): domain Bacteria; phylum Chloroflexota; class Anaerolineae; order Promineifilales; family Promineifilaceae; genus CALECP01. The sequence goes on along the minus strand of CALECP010000252.1, from coordinate 12,345 downwards.
ATTGAACAGCCGTTGTGCCAATGCAGGATCGAGCGTGTCGTCTAATTGTCCTTGCATCACCATCGCTGGCTGGTAAATGTGAGGGTAGAGGGCGCGGCCGTACTTCGCCATTTTGCGTAGTTCGTTTAGCCCAGACGTGGGCAGCTTCGCCCATTCGTCTAATTGTGCCTGCACGGCCGGATCGTTGATCGCAACCGTCGCATCAAAATCAAGCACACGCCGTTCGATCACGTGCTTGTCCACCAGGCGGTGGCGTAATGGGTAGAGATAGGGCAAGAGGTATTGGGCAACGGGCATCAGGTAAATGCCTCGGCTTGGCACATTGAACAGAGGGGCCAGCACCGCCACCCCGCGTATGTCGGGATTGTTGACGGCAAGGTGTGCGGCTAGCACCGCACCCATCGAATGCCCGATCAAGAAAACTTCATCGCAATGGGAACGCATTTGTGCCAGCGCATGTTCAGCTTCGCGTAGCCAACGGGTGCGCGACACATTTGCCAACCGCGCCGGAAAATGACCATGACCGGGCAGCAGGGGGGCGTGAACAGTCAGACCGTGCGTGTGTAGTTGGTGCGCTATCGGCCGACAACTCAACGGGCTACCCATAAACCCATGCAAAAACAAAACGCCTGTGCGTCCGGCCGTCCACAAAAACGGCAACCGTTTATCTGGTATATGTGCGTCGATCATCTCGGTTTTGTAGGGGCAGGCACAAGACTCTGCCCAATGGGTGTCAAGCTAAGGTGAAAATCAGTCAAATCTGTGCGTAATCGGCAATTTATTGCCTCGGTTACGCCCGGTGTTGGAAACACACGGGCTGTCAGTGTGCCTTCCGGCACTGTGTAAAACCCGTTTGGAAACGGGTTTCCCCTGAACGGCCGCGCACTTCAATGCACGGCGGCGCGGAGAACTGCTTAACTTGGTATGTATTGGGCAGGCACAAGGCTCTGCCTAATTGATGTCAAGCTAAGGGCATGACGGGCAAAAAGTGATGCGATAGGCGAATTGTGGCCTCGGTTTCGCCCTGATCTGAAGCACCATTTTTTAATCGGCCGCCGCCACAGCTTCTGGTTCTGGTTGTTCGCTCAACCATTTTTCCGCTTGCATTCCGGCCGCGCATCCTTGCCCTACAGAAGTGGCTACTTGGCGATACACGGGGTCTTGTAGCTCTCCGGCCGCAAAGATACCTGGCACGTTTGTCCGCATCAACTCGTCAGTCAAAAGATACCCTTGCTCATCCATCGCCAATTGATCGGTCAGGAAGTTGCTGTTCGGATAATGGCCGATAAAAATGAAGCAACCCTGCGTCGGATGGACATACTCTTCGCCCGTTTCACGATTGCGGAGCAACACTTCGCTGACTGCGCCTTCGCCCCGGATTTCTCTCACTTCAGTGTTCCAGATGAACGAGATTTTTTCATTGGCAAACGCCCGTTCCTGCAAATGGACACCGGCACGTAATTCGTCACGACGATGGATCACTTCTACTTTGCTGGCAAAGCGCGTGAGAAACAACGCTTCTTCGATTGCGCTATCGCCACCGCCGACGACAACGATCTCTTTGCCCCGGAAGAAGAAGCCATCACACGTACCGCAATAGCTCACGCCCAGTCCTGTCATCGACTCTTCGCCCGGTACACCGAGTTTTTTAGGCGACGCTCCGGCCGTGACGATCACCGCATCGGCCGTGTATTCGTTGCCATGCGTTTTTACATAAAAGGGTGATCCCTTCGTGAAATCGACCGCTACAACTTCATCGTATTCATACCGTGCGCCGAACCGTTCAGCCTGCTTTTGCATCAGGTCAACTAATTCCGGGCCGCCCACGCCATCGACAAAACCGGGGTAATTTTCTACGTCGTGGGTGATCGATACCTGCCCACCCAATTGCTGCCCAACGATGACGAGCGGGTCTAACTGGGCGCGGGCTGTATAAAGGGCTGCTGTTAATCCGGCCGGGCCGGAACCAATGACAATAACACGTTCTTTCTGCATGTTGTTTCCTGTTTTAACTTTTAACTTGTCAACTTTGAACCTTCAAAAACACAGATGCTTTACGGCCGTATTCTCTTACGCCATCAAGCGTTGCCCAATACGTCGTTTGCCCAAGCTGTCACTGCTTGCTGGGACGATAGATTGATCAATCCTTGCTCGTGTGTGATCGCGGCCGCTAATTGATGTCCTAGCAATAGATTGACTGACTCGGCCGGAATGGTATGCGCGTCGGTGGACGAAATCTGCACTACTTCGATAGAGACATCCGTGTTCAAATGTGGTTTTGCGGCGGTGATCATCGTTTTGGCGGCCGAAATCGACTCTACATGCTCAGAAATGCACACCACCAACGCACTGGCATGACTGAGAAGGGGGACAAGCTGCGCGGCCGTGCCGTCAACATTGACGACCATTTTTTTGTTGGCATGTTCTTCCACACATCGGTGTGCTTCATCCAGATTTGGCACATTAAAAAGGGGTGCTGGCTGTAGCAGCTTGGGATCGATGTCACCGATTGCATCGACGCAGATAGCGGTTTTGTCTTGCTCTGCCATCAGCTTTGCCAAGCGCGTGACAATGGCTGCAACACCCCTGTTCTCTCCGGCACGACACACGATCACGGCATGGCTTGTGGGCGCGTCGGCCGTTTCACCCGACTGTTGACGCGGATTGTCGATATAGTTTTTGACCAGCCCGACCAACTCCTTCGGCCGTGTCGGTTTGACGATATACCCATCCGCCTCGGCCGCAAATGCTTCGTCTCTGTCTGTCATCATCGACCGCGCCGAGAACATCACAATCGTCATGTTTGCCACATCTGGATTGCTGTCCTCGCGCAACTGTTTACACACTTCCACCCCATCCATACCGGGCATCATAATATCTAACAACACCAAATCGGGGACAACTTCACGCGCCGCCTCTATCCCCGCCAAACCAGATCGTGCTGTTGTCACTTGATAATCTGCCCGCTCTAAAATAAATGAGATCAAACGCAATGTTTCAGGGTGATCATCAACCACAAGAATTTTTTTTGTCATAATCTGTTTCTCTTATTCCAATAATGATTAGTAATCAAAATCAAATAGGCGGCCACGGGTAATGTCGCCCCGCACCCGGTTCAGGGAATATACCCAAATTCAACAAATGCACCAGACGGGTCTGCATCGCGGCTATTTCATCGGCCGACAGCAACACACGTAACTCTGCATCAGGAGGTAACTGTGCGAGCGTCGCCTGTAATGCGACTAAAGCAGCACGATGATGTTCGGCAATCGGCCGCCCCTGAAATTCCCAGATCACCGTCCGCAATTTGTATTCCACATGAAAGCAAATGCCATGATCAATCGCCCACAAATCGCTCTCTGACCCAATCAATACATGCCCTGCTTTACGATCTGCATTGTTGGTGATCAGATCAAATAGTACGATCTGCTGCAACTGTTCCTCATGTTCCGTTTGTCCCTGAATATCAAAATAATGTTCGTTGGGATCATGATCGATAAAAAACTGCACAGAGCCGACACCATAAGGCCCTTCACGCAAAATAGTCGGCGGGACGATTTGCCAGCCCAGCGCACGGCACACCAGCCATGCTGCCCGTTCACGATTGCACAATGTACCAGAGGGAAAATCCCAGAGCGGCCGTTCACCGCGCTGTGGTTTGTACACCACCATCCCCTCTTGCTCATCCAAGCAGATTTGTGCCAGCATCGTATAGTTCGATCCCCACGCAATCCGCCCTTCCGGCTCGATTGTGCCTTGCTGGAGCAAGGTTAGGGTGTTTTCCACATCCAATGTCACTTGATATATCCGTTGCGATGAGGGCAAAAATGACCGTCTGGATCGATGGGGTCGCCGCAGTTGCCACAGATCGGCCGCCCCCCTTCGACGATAGAACGCGCTTGCTCGATCAACGATTGCACTTGATGCGGACTTGCCCAAAAGCTGACGACGTTTGGCTCGTCACCTTCCGCGACCATTTCATAGGCAACCAGCACAATCCGTACTAATTTCTCATCGAAACCCAGCCCCAAGTTGCCCACACGAAAAAGAGCTTCTACCGGTTCATGCAGACGCATGTCATGTTGCGATGGGGTGGCAGACAGCTTTTTCTGCACGGCCGGAAATTGCGTTCCCAACTCGTGCAAGAGCTGCTCGAAGCTATCGGCTAACGCACTTGCTTGCATCTTCTCGATGATCAAGGAGATTTGATCTTTTCCTCGTCCCCCCTGTAAATAAAAAACGCGCTGCCCGGGCTGGCCGACTGTGCCAACGGTGAAATGGGAGAGCGGGTTGAGTTCAATATGCTGCGGCATGTCTGTCTCTTTCCTCTATTATACAGTTACGATACGGCCGTCAACATTATCGTCATCATCGGCCGTTTTTTTGTCTTCATCCTGATTCTCAGGCTTTTTTTTCGGTGGTGGTGATCGCAACGGCCCATCATCATTGATCCGCATCACCCGCACACCGCCTTTCGCATTCAATGAAAGCACACTGACGGACGCTGGAGACAGCCCGATCCGTTGAAAAAGATCGATATGTACGCCCAAATAGTGTGCCAAAATCAACTTGATCACATCCGCATGGGAGCAAACAGCTACTGTTTCATCACCATGTTGCAGCACTAGCTTTTCCAGCGCATCAACCGCCCGTGCTTGCACACCGCGCAACGATTCGCCTTCGGGAAACGCAAAGCGGCTGGGTACATGCTGGATTGTATGCCATTCAGGTTTCTTGGCGAGTTCTTTGATGGCTGCGCCTTCCCAGTCACCATACTTTACCTCGCCAATCCCAAGCAATTCGATCAGGTCTAGCGCATGGGGGGCGGCTACATATTCGGCCGTTTCCCAACAGCGTACCAGTGGACTAGAGTACACCGCCTTGATCGGCAATTGCGCCAAACGTGCGGCGAGCGCGGCCGCCTGTGTATGCCCGTTTTCATTCAAACGAACGCCCGGTGTCCATCCCGCAAGGCGATGTTCTTTCACCCAATTATTTTCACCATGTCGAATCAATAAGATAGTTGTCATCTCATTCATCATAACACAAACCAGATGGGTGAAATACTCAATTTATGAAATGATGATGTTCTTGGGTTGTATGGTCATCGTATACGACTGTCTGTGCGGCCGACGTAGGCAATAATACCATTCAGCATCAAACGCTGATCGTATCATACCCTCAATTCGCTCATTTATGGGAACGCTCTCTTGACTTTGTTCATTCATGATGACAGGCAAAAAAGTTGTGATACAATGAAAACCGCAAATAAGAGAGAAAATAGACAAATATCCCATTGTTTAATCCTAATTAACTGTAAACAATGCACAATAGAACAAGCTGCCTGCCCATCGTTATATCCGCCCGACGCTTTGTTTTGGAAGCGCACCCAAAAATCGGCAACGTATGTTGTGTGTGAGATAGGATACGTCCATTTTTTCTAAACCGTACACATTCTCTGCATTGTGGAGAAAAAGTTCACACTATTCGCAAGGAGACTTTTGAATTATGGAGATTAGAGAGAGCCAACTATCTGTGAAGCGTTACTGCTTGATGCTGGTGCTGTTGTTGATGCTGACGGCCGTCGCGCTGATGAACGGCCGACCTGCCCAAGCAACCGAGTGGGATCCGCACGATCTTATCTGGAATAGCGACTTTTATGACGAAGTAACCCAGCAACCTTCTGGGCAACCCTGGCAAGCAGACTTTGATGCTGGTGGTAGTGGTGTTGCTCGTGTCTACGCGGCCGGTGATCCGATACCGCTAGGTGACGGATCGACCGTCATGCACGGCAACGCGCCCGACCCCGACAACGGCGAAACCTACGCCCTGTGTATGTCGGTCAACAGCCCCGGCAACAACCGGTGGTCAGTCCAGTTGCGTCACCGCAACATGTATCTGGACAAAAGCCATCGCTACTTCATCACCTTCGACGCATGGACATCACACCCCGGTGTGCAATTGCACCCCAAGATCGGTCATATCGAAGGCCCAGAATACTGGAACTACAACATTCATCCGGCCGGACATCACATCGCGGACACGCAAAATTGGTGGATAGGCGCATACACCGACCCCGGTGATGCCACGCGCTCGGCCGAACAAGTGAACCCAGAATCAAACTACGATCCAAGCGACGCGATCTACGGCTTCCCGCACTGGTGGGACCCGATTCACGAAATGCCGCAATCGTGGGAAACCTACGACAAATGGTGGTGGGAAAACTCAGTTGATCAGCCACAATTTATCTCGCTAGAACCAAGTGCAGATGTACCAACTGAATTACATGACACATTGACCAACGGTGTAGGCCCACAATGGGATCAGGCTGTCAACGATTTTGGTGCAGACCCACAACAACAAGCGACTGTTGAGTTAGCCTTCCACTTTGGTTCGCAGCTTGGCGACCAAGCAAATGAAGCGGGCGACTTTATCCGGCCGCACGAGCAGCCAGAAAACTTCGTCGTTTGCCTCGACAACATTCAATTGCAAGACATCGGCCCTGTCGGACACCCTGCTTACCCAGATGGTGGTAGCGAGGCCGACGTGGAAGCGTGGTCAGCGTATGACAAAGAGCCAACTGTAACACCAGACGGCATCGGCCCAGACCCGGCCGCCCAAGCAGCCCGTGCGGCCGCTGGCGAGCCAGTCCTCGCATGGAGCTATCGCCCCATTCGCGTCAACCAAGCCGGATACTTCACCAACGGTTCAAAACTCGCTTCTGTTGGTCTCGAAAACCCCTGGTCTGGCGAAATGGATTGGAATTTGTACGATGGTAGCGGTGCGCTTGTCACATCTGGCACAACACAGCCAATGGGCGACGGCATGACGCTCGATCCCGATTCTGGTCAATACATCCACTACATCGACTTTTCAACTGTAACCCAGACAGGCACAGGCTTCTATCTCGAATTGCCACAAGTTAACTGGGCAACAGATGACGATCCAGATCGTCCCTACAACACCAGCCAACCGTTTGACATTGGTGATGATATTTACGAAGCGTTCAAATATGACGCGATCAAATACTTCTACATCAACCGTAGTGGTGGTGACGACATCGACGGTAGCTTGCTCGGTGGCGGTGTCCACAGCTATCCATCAGACAGCCCTGGTACAGACTCCCGTGCAGAAGGCAACAGCGTTTCTTGGGATCGTCAAGCCGGACATATCAGTGATGCAGCCACGGCCGCCGATGATGAGAACAAGGGTGACATCAACGTACCTTGTTTGGGCGGTATCTTTACGCCAGACGGACTCGACCCCACTGACCCAGTCAACCAAATTACCATTCCTGATGGCGCATGGGCTGGCTCAACTGGTTTCAATACACCACCCTGTAGCTATACCAAAGATGTGACAGGTGGCTGGTACGATGCTGGCGACCACGGCAAATATGTGGTCAATGGCGGTATCTCTGTGTGGACAATGATGAACCAATACGAGCGCATGATCGATGCGAACGGTTCAGACATTTTCGGCGACTTCCAAATTCCTGAGTCGGGCGATAGTATTCCCGACTTGTTGGATGAGGCGGCTTGGCAGATGGAGTTCATCCTGAGTATGCAAGCGTTGCCGGGGAACACAAACGGGACGCTCCCGGCCGGATATGAAGGTATGGTGCATCACAAAATCCATGACATCGTGTGGACGGCACTCGCTCGCTTCCCGCATGAAGTGGCTCTAGATCGTTATTTGCTGGCCCCGACAACGGCCGCAACCCTCAACTTGGCTGCTTCTGCTTCACAATGTGCGCGTCTGTTCACAGGCATCGACCAAGATTTGGCAGATCGCTGCTGGGCCGCGGCCGAGATAGCATTGACGGCCGCCAAAGCAAACCCAGATTGGTATGCCCCCCATCGTGCCGACTTCTTCAGCGTCATCAACTTGGGTGGTGGCCCGTATGACGACGACTATATGCCAGACGATTTCTATTGGGCATTTACCGAAGCGTACATCACCGCCCTGGAGCTAGGCGACTCAGATGCGTCGAGCTATCAGGCTGAAATGATGGCGTACAAAGCGCAAGTTGAAGCAGAATTTGACAACCCATCGGCCGGTGGCCCATTCGAGTTCTGTGGTGGCGATAGTGGTACCAACCCAGGTGGCGTAGGCAGTAGCGGCGGCACAACGCGCAGCGCAGCCAAAGCCCCAGCGATGATCCCGCATAGCGGCGCGATTCCACACACCGTTGACTGTGGCGTGGCTGGTAGCTTCACGTGGGGGACGACGAGTGCGCTTGGTACATTGTCATTGGCACTATCTGATGCGCCAGAAGCGGCCGATGCGGCCGCCGACGTACAATCGACGGCCGACAGCCACATCGCAGCGATGCGGACACAAGGCTTCTTGATGCCATTGACCACCGACGACCAAGACGAAGCAGGCACAGCACATGGCGACTATCCTTGGGGATCAAACTCCTTTGTTGTCAACAACTTGCTCATTCTCGGTTTGGCACATCAAACGAGTAACGATGACCTCTATCTCGATGCGATGCGCGTCGGTATCGACTTCATCTTCGGCCGGAACGCGATGAACAAATGTTATGTCAGCGACATCGACCTCGAAGCGTATGGTGAGCCAGGACACGCGCAAGGTAACTATGTGTGTGAGAACTATCTGCAAGAGCCGCATCACCGTACATTCTCGTGGATTTACGACACATCGAAGTTCCCAGTCTCCCCTCCCGGATGGATGTCTGGTGGTGCGAACTCGGTCAACAGTTCATGGGACCCGGTACAGGCGATTGCGGCCGGACTTTACTGTAATGATGCCCCTGCTTCTTGCTTCCAAGACAAAATTGATTCGTGGTCTACGAACGAAGTAACAGTCAACTGGAACGCACCGTATGCGTGGGTATTGGCTTACTTGGATGAGACGGGCGATGTGATGACTGCTGGTTTCTGGGACGATGCCCCACCATTGGCTGTCAGCACCAGCTCAACGGCCGCAGACACGACAAATGCGACTGCGTTGACGATGGTTGTTGTGGCCGCTGTTGCAGCTACGTCGCTTGCGATGGTCAAACTGAACCGCAAAGAAAGCTAAACGCAGCATAACCGCGTAGGGGCATGGCTTGCCGTGTCCCGCCATGTGGCGTAAACGTTTTTTTAGATGATCGGCCGTGTGCAAGCACGGCCGATTTTTTTTTCTATGTATTTTTTTGCCAAGAAAGCGACACTATTTAATCAGACGATCTTTGGAATGTTTTTTTTAAGAAAACATAGTAATATAACTTGACTTACTTTATGAGATTCGTTACTCAAAATAATTCACACAAGAGAGGAAAATGAAAACCTTTAGCCGATCCCATCTCAAATCACTTACACTCGTTCTATTGCTCACTTTGTTGACAATGTTGTTTCTCAACCAAACACGTGCGACACACGCGGGTGCTACAGGCCCGACACACGGCAAAAATGTCGTCATGTACTATCCAGATTGGGCAGGTAATCCAGATATTTCGGCCGTTGCCAATCGCATTACGCATATTCAGTATGCTTTTGTCAATTTGGACGCAAACGGCAATTGTGTTGCGCCTGCATCTAACTCCACTATCAACTATCTCAACAACCTCAAAACAAATTATCCACACCTCAAATTGATTTTCTCAATCGGTGGTTGGACATGGTCAGATCATTTCTCTGACGTAGCCAAAGATGCTGGCAAACGTAGCCAAATGGTGAGTAGTTGCCTCAGCTTGATGCGAAACAAAGGGTTTGATGGCCTCGATTTTGACTGGGAGCATCCAGTCGTAGGCGGTGAAGCTGGCAACAGTACTGACCCCAATGATGACAATAATTACGTCACCTTACTGCAAGAATTCCGTGTAGCCATGAATACAGGCGAGGAACTGAGTGTGGCGACTTCGGCCGCTGGATGGGTCTATGCCAATATGAATCTGGGTGCAATGGCAACCCATCTCGATCACATCAACATTATGACCTACGATTTTCATGGCGGTTGGGCATCGTTTGTATTCCACCACTCACAGCTCTATCGTAACCCACTTGAATCAGCCAATAACAATGGCAACCAGGCTGTGAGTGATTACATCGCGGCCGGTGTTCCATCCAACAAAATCGTGATGGGAGTTGCCTTCTACGGACACGGTTGGCAAAACGTACCCGATGGCGGCACAAACGGCTTGGGGCAATCGGGCAGCAATGGGTTTACCCGCACTTACGATCAAATCAACAACTTGATCGGCACAAACGGTTACACACGCTATTGGGATGACATCGCCAAAGTACCCTACCTTTACAGCCCAACAGCAAATGGCGGCAGCTTTATTGGCTATGACGACGCGCAATCTATTTGTGCCAAAGCTGATTATGTTAACAACAATAATCTTGGCGGTCTGATGGCATGGGAACTGACGCAAAATTTGAATGACGACGATCTTATCGCTGCAATTGATAGCTGTTTGGGCGGTAGCAATCCTCCTGCACCCACTGCCACGCCCAATGCACCCGCACCGACGGCAACAGCGACACAACCTGCTCCCACAGGGGATTGTACGTCACCTGCTTGGGATGCCACGGCCGTCTATTTGGGCGATGCGACATTAGGTACAGGTGGCGGCGAGGTTGTCATTTATAACGGCCGCGAGTATCGTGCCTTGTGGTGGACACAAGGGGACATTCCAGCCGATACAAGCGTTTGGGGCGATTTGGGGACATGCTCTGGCGGAACAGCCCCCACCAGTACCCCCTTGCCACTCCCCACCGATACCCCGCCCCCCACCAGCACGCCTGTACCCACTATTGTGCCTGCCGGAAGTATCTATATTGCAGATTTAGATGGTTTGCCTAGTTTGGCTGGTAAACGCTGGAACGCTGTCGTCACAGTGATGGTTGTTGATGAAAATAGCGCACCTATATCTGGTGTAACTGTTACCGGTGAATGGCGTAATGGCGCAGGTGGCACATCATCTTGCACAACAGGCAGCAACGGTTTGTGTCAACTCAACAAAAATCGGATCAACTCATCGACCACACAAGTAACGCTCGACGTTCTTTCAGTCAGCCATAGCGCGTTGACCTATGATGCAAGCATGAACAGGGATAGCGATGGAGACAGCAACGGGACAACAATTGTCGTGTACAAAGACCCCTCTGTACCAGACCCTACCGAAACACCACTACCGACAGCCACACAAAGCGCACCAGACCCCACAACAACACCCATTGTTGCGGCCACGAGTACACCACCTGCGCCCACACCAACAATTGTTCCATCTGGGGGACAAATGCACATAAGCAATATCGAAGCGATAACAGAGGTTAGCGGCCGCAATAAATGGAATATGGAAGTGAAGATAACTGTTGTAGACGAGACCAATTCTCCACTTTCGGGGGTGACTGTGGCTGGCTATTGGAGCGGTGGTACATCTGGCGAAAGCTCTTGTATGAGTGATGCAAACGGTCAATGTAGCGTCAGCCGTACCGGTCTTAGCCAGCGGAAAACAGTCAGTTTTACTGTCTCTGATATGACGCGCAACGGCTATAATTATGATGCGGATGCAAATGCGGTGACATCAGTGACAACTGGTCATGAAGGCATGGTCACTTTGTACGGTATCATGTTGGAATCAGTTTATTTTGATGAGGTAGAAGTCCCGCTTGCAACCGGTATGCGAACGGGCGATGCGTATACGGCCGACGGATTGCCGTTGTTGCTGGCATTCACAATGCTGATCAGTATTGTGATGTTGCTTGGTATTCGCTATACCAACCAGCAAACGCGCTGAAACGTTAGACCACTAACATTTTTAGATGATCGGCCGTGTGAAAGCACGGCCGATTTTTTTATACACGCCGCCGAAAAGTGACAAGCACAAAATGCCCGTAGCCATAGCCTAGCGGCGCAATCGAGTCGATCTCCCAGCCTGCGGCCGCCAACTTATTGACAATGGCATTCATATCTTCGGTATCGCCTTTTGGCTTAATACCCGGTTTGATCACTTGAACCACTTCTGAATAGTATTCATACAGTTGCATTTGCTCACCTCACTTGCTGTACGGTCAAAATAGAGATAAGTTGCACTATGCTACCCATTCGAGCGACGCGCCTAACTGCTGCATCGTATCGAAAAAGCCGGGGAAACTATCGTTGGCGCACTCTGCTTGCAAAATAGTGGTCGGCGTATCGGCCGCCAATGCCGCTACCGTCAGCGCCATCGCCAAACGGTGATCATCATGGCTATCGACCACTGCGCCCTGCAAATGCAACGGCCCCGCCATCGTGTAGCCGTCCGGTTTTTCATTCATCGCCACGCCCATTTTTGCCAATTCGCCAGCTAACACGCTGATGCGATCTACTTCTTTGACGCGCAACTCT
>CALECP010000251.1 GCA_937949915.1 uncultured Anaerolineae bacterium | reverse complement strand
CAAATTCGCTCTTCGTTAAACTTGTGAATGCTAAAATCACTTTCGGCTTATCCTTCAAATCGTTGTAACATAACATGGGCAATACCTCTTTTGTTTTTTGGTAGGCTGTATTTTACAGCCATTGAGGTATTGCTCCTTATTGCCGATAATGTCTATTACTTTCTTTCTGCACCACATTTATGGCGAACGGTCTACAATAGGGAGATGATGAACACGATTGAGGTGCGCTGGCTCGGCCGATTGGCGTATACGGCCGCATGGGATATGCAAAAGTCGCTTGTGCAGCAAGTGGGCAATGGGGAGGCGGCCGATCAACTATTGCTGCTGGAACATCCCCCCACGTACACATTCGGCCGCAAGGGCAAAGCGGCGCATCTTCTTTATAGTGAGGCGCAGTTAGCGGCCGAGCAGATCGCCATCCATCATGTTGATCGCGGTGGCGATGTGACGTATCACGGGCCGGGGCAATTGGTCGGCTACCCGATCATCAATTTGCGCCGTTGGCAAAGCGACTACCCCAACCCGACCCACTATTTGCGCTCGCTAGAGCAAACGATTATCACCACGCTGGCACAATTCGATATAGCTGGCTGGCAATATCCGGGCTATACGGGCGTGTGGGTGCATCGTGTCACGGCCGCGTCGCCACTACCAGAGCCGTATAAAATCGCGGCGATTGGGGCAAAATTTAATGGCAATGGGGTGAGCAGTCACGGTTTTGCGCTCAATGTTGCCCCCCAGATGGCGCATTTTGACGGTATCATTCCATGTGGCATCAGCGAACATAGCGTAACCTGTATGCGCGATGTGCTGCAACGGCCGCTGACGGTGGCGCAAATGGTGCCGCATTATGTGACGGCGTTTGCACAGATATTCGGCCGGACAACACAATTAATCGAACAGGCGTAGACAAGGCGTTAGACAGTTCGGGCGCGTTCACGCTATAATCATGCCGCTTTTGAGTTATCTCTCAAATGCAAGGTTTTAATCAACATTATGAGCGAAAATGATCGCCAAAGTGCGTATGACTTTGAATCCCAACTTGAGTTAGGGGAATTATTACTAGGTCTCGGCCGTGTGGAAGAGGCAGAAGCGGAGCTGCGGAAGGCGCGTGAATTGAACCAAGCCGGTTCGTACAGCACGCCAGATGATGATCCCTTACGACAAGAACAATTAGACCGTCTCGCGGCCGGATTGGCGCGGGTGGAAGGCATTCGAGGGCGCGACACACGGCGCAGTCGCATGACGTGGCTGCTTGTCACCGGGCTGCTGACTCTTGCATTGGGGGCTGTTTTCGTCTCATGGATGTTTAACCGTGCTGCTTTGAAAGACGCGTCGGAGGAAACAGTCGCCACAGTCGAAGCAATCGGAACACGCAACTTTGAGATCGACCAGCAACAACGTGCGATTGAAGCAGAACGCACCACCTATTTTGAAGAAATTATCAGGCGCAATTTGATCGAAACAGAAGGGGCACAAGTGGCGTTGATGGCGCAATTGGCTGCTACGCAAGCGGCCGAAGCAAAGGCCTCATTGATCGAGCGCGAGTTGGAAAATAACGAAGCGGAGCAACAGCGTTTATTGACCAGTACGCCGCCTGCCGTACCAACGTCTGTGCCGGACGACAACGCGCCTGATTCTACGGCCGTGCCATCTGACAGTAGCGACGAGCAAGATGACGACGATCCCACTGCTACACCAGAAGATGAAGAGAGAGAACCGACACCGACCTCTGTAGAAGAAACGACCCCTACGCCATTACCGGCCGACTCGATTGATGGCTTTACGCAATTGCGCGTCACCGCTTCGGCCGCCAATTTACGCACCGGCCCCGGCTTTGGGTTCTTTGTGTATCGCACGTTGCCGTCGCAAGAAGTGATGACGCTGGTTGGGCAAAGTGTGGATGGTTATTGGTACTTTGTGGAGCGCGAAAATGGGGATGAGGGCTGGATTCACAGCAGCACGACCAAACCGGTCGCATTAGACGAGTTGCCCGTGTTTACAGGGCCGCAACAACCGGCCGCAGCCACGGCCGCCCCAACCAATACGCCACGGCCGCAACCGACCAATACGCCTGTCTCGAATAATAACAACAGTAATAGTGCGGCAGCCGTACAACCAACGACAATTGTGGCTGTGACCAATACGCCACGGCCGCAACCGACAGCACGGCCGACGCGCATACCGGCTACCAATACGGCCGTTCCTGCCACAATCGCACCGACGCGAGTACCGCCGACGAATACGGCCGTTCCCGCCACAATCGCACCGACGCGAGTGCCGCCGACAAATACGGCCGTTCCTGCCACAACCGCACCGACACGCATACTGCCTACCAGTACATCTGTCCCGCCGACAGCCGTTCCCGCGACGGCCGTGCCAACAGCAGTGCCGACGACGAATACGCCTGTACCAGCTACCAATGTGCCAGTTGAACCAACGGCCGAGCCTGAACCGACAGAGGCTGAAACAGAAGCCCCGCCAACGGCCGAGCCACAGCCCACAAGCGAAACGTCAGAGCCTGCGACTGAAGACCCCACCTCCGAGCCGCCATCTGTTTTACGGCCGTAACGTCATACGGAAAAATCTATTGAGCAAACTCACCCCAGACACCCTGAAATACGATGCAAATGGCTTGATTCCAGCTATCGTGCAAGATGCAGCCTCCCGCGAAGTGCTGATGATGGCATGGATGAATGCTGCCAGTGTGCAAATGACGC
>CALECP010000250.1 GCA_937949915.1 uncultured Anaerolineae bacterium | reverse complement strand
TTGTCTCCCTTGAGCGATTTGTTCCAATAGCTGTTTTTGCAATTCAGTTGCTGCGATCTCGGTTGGGTATCGACCCTTTGATTTAATCATCATGCAACTATTATATCGCATGTTCATTTAAGCCAATGTGTACTAGATATGCGATGGGTTGGAAATGTTAATCGCAATTACGATTGTTTTATCCAGCCCAATAGCGCCTATTTACAATTTGATCTGTCCCAAATCGATTTTAATATCGGTGCCGCACGGCTAACTTTGCACAGTGATGAAAGTAACTATAATCAATATGATTATCCATCTTTTGATCTTATAGCATCAAATGCTGTGGTAGATGAACAAACATGGACATTTCAAACAGTCGATTACGATGAGCGGTTTGGTACGATCCAATCTGATGTAGCCTATTCTTGGGACATTGTGACAGACCCCAGTCAGTCTGGCATCATTTTGTTAGATGAGGGGAATAGTGATGATGGCACGTCTGTAAATCTCGTTGAAACACTTACGCAATTTCAAAATATAAGCGAAAATAATTACACTTTGTCATTGATTCCATCGTACCCAACGGCTTGCCCTCCCCCCGTTCTTCAGAGAAATAGTGGTATAAAGGCCAATAGCGACTATTTTGAAGACTTCTTTGAATACTTCAGCAGGGAAAGTGACATGCCGCCGACGCTTGAACTATGGGAGGAAGGTGTGACTGATGTGACAACTGCACCGAATATCGTTTTGAATCCAGTTGCAGATACAACATTGAGCGATCAGTTTTCACAAACCAATTACGGGTTAGCTGACTTGTCTGCTGGTTTTCGTATTGGATGGGACGGTATCCCCTACGAATCGCCATGCGCTTTTAATTCCCAGGCATTTTTGATGCAATTCGACATGGCTGACGTTGATTACGAGATACTCCGAGCGCAACTTGTTCTTGACGGTAGCAGCAACGATGCAATACCTCTCGCACAAGTGATTGTGACCAATGCAGTTTGGGATGAGCAAACAGTGACATGGAATGCCTTTGATTTAAGTAGTGCGAACAGTATAACGGCCGCAACTGGATTAGTTGACAGCGATGGCGGTGAATGGATTATCTTGGATGATAATGTTAGTAATATCAATCTCGTCAATGCAATCCAATCGCTTCACACTGATACAAACAGCCTCATCACCATCGCGGTTTACCCCGATGTACCTGAAAGCTGCCCAGAGGAGGGCGACATCATCGTAACAGGTAATTACATCATACCGGCATCATCTGCACCTCGTCTCGAATTGTGGAAGGCTCTGCCCTCGGCCGTCTCATTGTCAGGGTCTCAGACAACAGGCCAGGTGGCTCCGTCTACTATTTTTGCCATTGTCGGATTGACGATACTGACATTGCCAATTGCTCTGCCAATAGAGAAAACTGATTAATCACATGCAATTGCTTACCAGAGGTGTCGCAACAGACACCTCTGGCTTTTCTTGATCATCTGTAATCTTTTTGCGGCCGATGGCTCGTTACCATTCACCACATTATCCAATCACTCCCAGGCAATCAGGTATACTAGCCACCGTATGAAAATAAGCATCACAGGTATTGTTGTTGATCAATTTGGCTCTGTTCTCGCCATCAAACGGGACGATACACGCACATGGGCGCCACCGGGCGGCAGCCTCGACCCCGACGAATTGCCCACCGACGGCACTGCTCGTGAAGTGGAAGAAGAAACAGGGCTGAAAGTGTATCCGGTGCGCCTTGTCAGCCTCCACAAAATCCACATCAACGGCAACGATCATCTTGGTTTCGTCTTCCGTTGCTTATTGCGGGGCGGCAACATCAAAACATCGGCCGAATCGCTCGATGTCGGCTACATCCCACCGGGCAACCTCGACGATGTGCGGATGGCAACCTTCCATCGCAACCGCATCAAACACGCGCTCAACCATCCCGGCGGCGCACCTACTTGGAACGAAATCAAGCTCTCCTCCACCGAGCGCATCGGCACCGGTTTGCTCAAGCGTATCGTCTACCCCTACAAAAATATCAAGCGTCGCATACGCAAGCAGGAAGCGTATATCCCGCCTGTATCATGGCGCGTCTCAACTGCGGCCGTTATCCGGGATGAAAATGGGGCTGTGCTATGGCGGCGCGAACCAAACAGCGAACAGTGGACGCTTCCCGGCGGGGTTGTTGCGGATGCGCGGCCGTGGTCAGCTATCGTTTCACACGTGCAAGCCCAGACCGGGCTAACAGTCCGGCCGACCGATCTCGCGGCCGTCTACGTGCTACCAGACAACCATCTGCACCTCCTTTGGCTGGCCGACATCACAGGCGGCACACCGGCCGCCAACAGCGCATGGCACGCCCTCGCCACGCCCCCCGCCACCACCCCGCATTGGCTCGAACGCACGGCCGATGCCACCAACCCCCACCGCGCCACCACCCAGTTCAAACGACAGAGTATGTTATGACAAACAAAATGGCAGTGATCACAGGGGCTTCGGCCGGAATCGGGGCGGAATATGCGCGGCAACTGGCGCAACGGGGATACGATCTATTGCTGGTGGCGCGGCGCAAAGAGCGGCTTGAGCAATTAGCGCAGGAAGTAACGGCCGCAAATGTCGATGCCGAAGTGTACCCGTGCGATTTGGCCGACGAAGCGCAGTTACACGGGCTGGCTGATCGATTGCGCGGCCGACAGATCGATTTGCTCATCAACAATGCAGGGTTTGGCACAGAAGGCGTGGTCGCAGAGACGGCCGTGGATCGGCAATTGGCGATGCTCAACGTGCATGTGCGGGCTACTTATTTGCTGTCACAAGCGGTACTACCAAACATGATAGCGCGGCGGCAAGGCAACATTATCAACGTCAGTTCGATTGCGGGGTTTATGTTCTCGCCCGAAAACGTCAATTATTGCGCGACAAAGGCCTACATCACCCAATTTAGCCAGGGGCTGGACACAGAAGTGCGCGAACACGGGATCGCTGTCCAAGCGTTGTGTCCCGGCTTCACCTATACCGAGTTTCACGACACGCCGGAGATGACGCAATTCGAGCGGAGCAATTTCCCGGCCGCGCTCTGGATGTCGGCCGCCGAAGTAGTGACAATTTCGCTCGATGCGCTGCCCAAAGGCAAAGTGGTTGTCATTCCCGGCCGTCGCAACCAGATGATCGTGCGCTCTAGCCAGTATGGCTTGGGCAAAATCGTGCGTGGGGTTGCCAAAATATTGTTCCGGCGCAACTAACTATATTCTCAAGAGCGTATCCCTACTCTACTTCATCCCTGTCGTCGCAATCCCCGTCGTAATATATTTTTGCAAAACGGCGAACACAATCGTGATCGGCAGCAGCGTCAGCACCGTCATCGCCAAAATCAGATGCCACTGAATCGTCAAGTCGCTCTGGAACGTCTGCAAGCCCACTTGCAGCGTAAAATTATCGCTGCTCTTGAGCGCGACAAACGGCCACAAAAAGTCATTCCATCGCCACATCACCGAGAAAATCGCCAGCACCGCCAACGCCGGTTTTGCCAACGGCAAGATAATTTGACTATAAATTCGCCACTCACTCGCGCCATCCATCCGCGCCGAATCGAGCAGCTCGTCGGGAATCGTCAGCATGTATTGCCGCAGCAAAAACACACCTGTCGGGGTCGCCGCCCCCGGTATGATGATGCCCCACAGCGAGTCGAACCAACCCACTTTGAGAATCACCGTATAGATCGGCACCAGCACCACCGACACCGGAATCATCAACGTGCTGATCATGATCAGAAAGATGAAATCGCGCCCCGTAAATTTGTATTTGCTCAACGCAAACGCCGCCATACTGTTGATAAACAGCGTCAAAATCGTCGCCACAACGGTGACAAGCACACTGTTTTTTAGAAACGTCCAAAACTTAAAGTTAGGTTGTTCGATGCCCTCACGGAAGTTGTCGAGCGAGAATTTGACACTCTCCACCGGCTCCCGATTTTCGATCCGCACCTTGATCACTTCGTCTGGGTTTGCCGGGTCGATCAACTGCGATTCCAGCCCGATCCGCCGCCTCTGCGCCAGTTCGACTACACGGCCATCGTCGAGCGTGGTGCGGTAAAGGGGTAATGGCTCGTCATAGCCGTCTACGACCACCGTTTCTTGTGTATATGGCAATAATCGCGGCGGGAACGTGTTGATCTCGCCTGAACTTTTGAACGAACTGAGTACCAGCCACAGCACTGGGCCAAACATCACAAATGTGCCGACGATCAGATACGTGTATGTCAAAATATCGGTGATGTGTAGCTTGCCATCCCGGCCGTTCTTGCGTGTTAAAAACGTTTTGACTGCGCTCATGATTCGTCCTCCCGATTGACACGTAGCTGAATCAGCGTGGCGATAATCAGTACAACCGCCATCGCAATCGACGCGGCCGCCGCGATACCCTGCCGCCTGTCTCCCGAAAAGCCGATCTCGTAAATAAATTGCACCATCGTAAATGTCGCCGTGCCGGGGCCGCCCCGCGTAAACGCAAACGCAATATCGAATACTTGCACTGCTCGAATCAATGCCAGTACCACCACCACCAACATCGTCGGTGACAGCAGGGGGAGCGTGATCCGCCGGAAAGCCTGCCAGCCAGTCGCGCCGTCGATTTCGGCCGCTTCATAAAGCTGCGCTGGAATACCCTGCAAGCCCGCCAACAAAATCAGCGTATAAAAGCCCATGTACGCCCACACACTGATCGCGATCACCCAAAAACGCGCCCACGATGCCGTCGTCAAAAAGCGAATGCGATCCAATGTCAGCGTTTCTAGCACACCATTGATCAAGCCATTTTCCTGCAAAATCCACTTCCACATCAACGCCACCACAATCGGCGATAGCAGCACGGGATAGAAGAAAACGCTACGGAAAAAGCCTCGGCCGCGAATGTCACGATTGAGAATGACGGCCGTCAACAACGAAATGCCGACCATCCAACCGACCTGAAAAAACACATATCCGGCCGTGTTAAACACACCGCGCCAGAACAAATCCTCACGGCAGCTATTGGGTTCGAGAAAGCTCTCGCAATCAAATAGTTGGGCGAAATTGTCTGTGCCGACAAACGGCCGATCAGCCAGCAAAAAGTTGTCGCTGCCTGTGAAGGCATACCCGAAATTGAGGAAAAACGGCAACAAAATAAACACGCTAAAGATCAGCAAATTGGGCAACACAAAAATGTACGCCATGTTTTTGTCGCCGATTATTTTTTGAATCGATCCAAAGACAACATCAAAAATGCCTGTGAATGCGTCCGATAAAACAGTGAGAATCGATCTAGGGGGAGCGGTCGATTTTGAAACAGCCATCGCGGGAAACCTCCGTGTGTGTGCCATCATCGCCGCGCGTTGAAACGCGACGGCTACCGGGGGAAACCCATTGAAATGGGTTACGGCCGACATATTAACTAATACGATGCGGCCGTAACCCGTTTTAACGGGTTTTTATCTGTGCAGGCACGGGATTAATCCCGTGTTGTGCGTCGAGAACCGATTGCATTAAACGAACGAATTATCCGCTCGTTGCTTCTGCAATTGCGTCGTCGATGTCTTGTTGCAAGCCAGACAACGCTTCTTCGACCGTCAATTCATCTGCCAAGAATTGCCCGATACGGTTGGCACTGTTGCGATAGTACGCGAACGCATACGGATGCACGTTTAACAATACCGCTTGGTCTTGTAGCTTTGGAATCTCGGCCGTAAACGCATCCAATGCTGCCACCACGGCCGCATTGTCCGTCTCAAAATCGACACCCATCGAAGCCACGTCCGTCTGTGCTGGCAACAACAAAGTCGCCGCACTGAACTGACCATACGCATCTGCACTCGCCAAGAACGCCATGAACGCACTCACTTGCGCCGGATACTCTGTGTCGGCAAATGCGACGACGGCACTGCCGCCAGCCACGCCGGTGCTACCGCCGTCACCCGTCGGATTTGGCACCACGATCCAGTCGAAGTCATCGCCCACATCGGCCGCCAGCCCATTGATCTGCCAGCTACCAGACATACACATCACCAATTCACCACTCTTGAAAGCGTCGATGCAGCTATTCACGCTGTCACCTACCAGCCACACTTCGCTCGGCGTGATGTCATCTGTGTGCCAGCTTTTTAGCTCTTCCATGAAGGCGCGATAACCATCTGTATCAACTGTGAAATTGCCATCACTGTCGATCAATGTTGCGCCGCTACTCATCGCTGGGCCCGCAAAACGATGTCCCGTGCGGTCAATCGAAATGGCGTACTGTACGCCTGTTGCCTCAGCCACTTCCGTTGCGGCCGCTGCCCAATCGCTCCAGCTTGCATCATCACCCGGCATCGCCACACCCGATTGGTCAAACAATGTTTTGTTGACGTAGGGGCCAGTCACCGTGAAGCCATCTGGGAAACCAGAGAAGCCGCCCTCTGTACCAAGCGCATCGAGTACGGGCGCAGGGAAGTTGTCGCGCAAGTAGCCAGCGTCTTGCACCATGCTCGTCATGTCGAGTGTGCTTTCGCTAAACGCACCGAAATTGGTGATCCGCGCCATATCTGGGGCTTCACCCGTTTCCACCAGCAGGGGCAATTGTTCGTCGATGGTGGCATAAGGCACAACATCGAGCGTGATGCTCACCTCCGGGTGCATTTCATTGAATTGGTCGATCAATAGTTGCATCGTTTCTGGCTCTGCACCGTCGCCGTAATAGGTGAATGTGAGATCGGCCGCTTCCAATTCCAATGGCATCATCGCATCAGATGCGCCCATCGCTTCGCTGATCGCATCGTCAATATCTTCTTGCAGTGCGCTCACCGCTTCCTCTATCGACAACTCACCCGCGATAAAT
>CALECP010000249.1 GCA_937949915.1 uncultured Anaerolineae bacterium | reverse complement strand
GCTATCGCACCGAACGTGCGGCTTAACAAGAACTTGCACCTGACAGCCTGCGGATACCGAGCCTACGGCTCCGAATCCTTGTCTGCAGGTGAAGCAGACATTAGGCGGGCTAGTGCAACAAAACATTCTACGCGAAGCAGTCCCGCCCACCTAACGCGAGCTTGAAGCTGACGCGCCAAAGGAAACGAGCGCGCAGCTTAAGCAACTGAACGGCGGATAAAAAGAATTTCCTGAAGTACCGACTTAATCATCCCCTAATACTTGGTATAGCCTTTTCCCTGCCCTCACTTTCTGAGGGCTTTTTTCTTCCTGTGTGTATCCCCTTTCGACCAAAACTCACTGGTTGTTCTTGACACTATCATCTTTGGATGCTAGAATACCGACCGTCGGTATGTTTTGACTATGCACTCAAGAGAGGTTATATGACGCGCAAAAATCCAGAACGTCCCCAACAATTGTTGGCAGCAGCACAACAATTGTTTTTCACAAAAGGGTATGAAAACACGTCTGTCAATGACATCATCCAGGCTGTGGGAGTATCCAAAGGGGCGTTTTATCATCACTTCGATTCGAAAACGGCAGTTCTTGAAGCAATGGTAGATGCGCTCATTAGCCAAGAACTCGCCCTGCAACAAGAGATCATTGCTGATGAAACGCTATCCGCTATCCCCAAATGGGTACAAGCCTTTCAGGTGTCAGTCAATTGGAAAACCCCACGCAAAGATGAAATGATGGCTGTATTCGGGTTGATAAAGCGCAAGGAAAACATCCATTTGCAGCATGAAATTCGCAACACGATGCAGCAAAAAGTCGCTCCCGAATTCGCTAAAATCATTTTGCAAGGGGTTGCTGAAGGAGTGTTTGCCGTGGCGCAAGCAGAGGAAACGGCCGTTCTTATTCTTGCCCTCATCGAACACTTTTCCACTGCGCTTGGCGACCTTGTTCTGAACCCTGAAGCGTATGAAAACCCCATAGAAGTCGCTCAACGTATACTGGTTGCCACACAAACGGCCGTTGAGCGCGTCCTCCAAGCCCCAGCAGGCTCCTTACCTATCATGGAACCCGAAACAATTTCAGCTTGGTTTGAGTAAGCAAATCTAATTAGTACATAACTTTAGAATTTCATTTTGCAAAGGTGTCATTCCCGCGCAGGCGGGAATCCACTTAGTTATCCAAATAGATTCGCACGCAAGTGGGAATGACAAGCACGTATACAGGAGATAAAATGACTCAATCAAAGATTGACACAAAAACGGCCGCGCAAACGGGTATCGGCCCGACTATGATAGTCGCCATTGAACAGCACTTCCCAAGTAATCAACGCGTGATCGATGATCCTCTTGCAGTAGAAATTTTGCCTACAGTCTTTCGTCTGATAGTCAAAACGATGCGACTTCCCATGTTGCGTAATTGGATGGTTAATGTCAGTGAGAAGAAAGTAGCTGGTATCTGGAGCGCCATGACATGCCGCAAGCGGTACATTGATGAGAAGGTGATTGCTGTTGTGCAGGATGAGGATTCTGTCAAAGCCATCGTCAATCTGGGCGCGGGTTACGACACGCGTTGTTACCGCTTGCCAGACCTTGCCAACATCCCCACGTGGGAGGTTGATCAGCCAGTGAATATCAACGCCAAGCGCAAGGGATTGCAACGGGCAATCGGTACAATTCCCGACAACATCACACTTGTACCAATCAACTTTGTCGAACAGGAAGTTAGAACTGTGTTACAAGAATAGGGCTACCACGGCAACAGAAAAACGTTCTTTATCTGGGAAGCAGTGTCGCAATATTTGACAGAATCGGCCGTGCGCCAAACGTTCGATTTCTTGTCACAAGCTCCAGCAGGTAGTCGTTTGGCATTTACTTATGTCCTCAAGGATTACATTGAGGGCAAAAACTTCTACGGCGAGGAAGCGTTTTATGAGCAAATGGTCATCAAAGATAATGGGTGGCATTTTGGTTTTGAGCCAGCAGACGTTGCTGGGTTTTTAGACGGGTATGGCTGGCGATTGATAGAAGACCTGAGTTATGCTGAGTTGGGCGAACAGTATGCGAAACCAACGGGGCGTAACTTACCAACAATGCAAATTGAGCGAATGGTCTATGCTGAAAAGGATGAGTAAGGAGCCGCCTAACAGGGCTTGCAGCCGACGCGAAGCGCGGCTGAAGCGGACGTCAGGCGAACTATCTCAACAATACTCAGTTTACGAGAGTAAATTGCCCGCTCCCAGAGTGCCTACACAACTTTTAGACGCGCCCTGAAGATAGGTATATTAAGTTCTGTGTGAACAGTATCATCGTTCGCCCCAGAATATGTATTTAGCACACGGGTTGGACGGAACAAACGGATATTCACTGATTTCTTTCCGCATGAATCTGTCCCATCCGTCAAATTCGTGTGCTAATTCTTTACCTTACTTATGTGGTTTCTGGAACTTTGTGCCTTTGCGCGACCTTCTCTTAACTTTCTCACTTCTACACCTTCTTCCCACCTTCTACTATCCAACAGCCGCGATCAGATCAACATACCGGCCGACAATCGTCCCCCATTCATAATTGCCCAACACATACGCCTTGCCAGACCGCCCCATTTGCCCGGCCGTCTCTGGATGGGCAAATAGATAATCGAGCGTGGCGGCAAACTCACTGTAATCGGCAAAATATAAGCCACCATTGCTGCGCTGGACGTGTTCTTTTGTGACCGCGCAAGCGGCGTGGACAAGCACGGCCGTCCCCGCCAGCCAGCTCTCCATCAGCACCAGCGAAAAGCTCTCATTGACCGACGGCATGATCAATACGGCCGCGGCCGCCATCGCATCATACACATCCTCGCGGGGTAGAAAGCCCAGATTGACCGCCGTTTTTGGTATTTGTTTATCGCCCGATCCCAGCAGTAGCAACCGTTTGTCGTTATCGCGCTCGTTCTGGTAGCGCGTCCAATACTCAAATAAAAGCGGCGTATTCTTGCCCGGTTCACGACGGCCGACATAGATCGCAAACGCGCCCTCTATCCCATACTTTTGGCGAAAACGGGACGCATCGGCCGTGATGTTGGTGTCCACCCCTTCGCCCAAAACGAGCCGCACCTGTTCGCTCTCACCAAAGATGCTGTCAGCCAGCCGCTTCTCTGCCTCTACATGAAAAACAAGCGCGGCCGCTTGCGTCAATGACTGTTTGTAAATGCCCATTCGCGCATAAATTTCGTCGTGCAAACACGGAATCACGATAGAGCGTTCTGGCGCGATTTGGACACCGTGATGCGTCGTGGCGAACATGTACGGAATGAAGATGAAGATATATTGCTCACGGTGGTCGGCGATAAATTGATAGAGCGCGGGGCAATTGATCATTTGATTGATGTACGTTTGCTCATCGGCCGCCGATACAGGCAGCCCGTTCATCAATTGCAAGTTGACGCGATCAAACGCTGCTTTGTCTCGCTTTTTGACTTTGAAACGGCGCACCGTGACCCCGTTTTCGTTCGTTGTGCCGGGGCGGTGGTGATTTTTTCCCCAGTCAGCGTGAAAGTCGCGGATACACGTTGTCAACACCTCCACCGTTTGCCCGGCCGCTGCCAGATGTTCGGCCGTGCGTCTCGCTTCAGCTTCCGCGCCCCCCGGTATGCGGCCGTACCAGGGGGTGACAAAGGCGATAGTCGGCATCGCTAATTGCCGTTTGCCAACACAGGCAAATAGAGCGTCGCGGCCGCCGGGATATATGCGGCCGTCCACACCGGATACGCTGGTAGAGCGCGGATCATCACATCGCCCCCCACTGCGCCAGCGTTCCCGGCCGACCACGCCGTACCAAACCATGTGCTGCCATTGACTGTATTCGGCAGCGCGATCAAATGATTGTCTACGCCCACAATCGCTGTGATCGTCGTCGTGCCTGTTACCACCACGCCATTGACGCTGATCGGTGCATTTAATGGGTTGCTCTGAAATGTCATTTCCATCGTTTCGGGATAAATCGCTTCGCTCAGACGAATCACTTGCCCATCGGCCGTCGTCATCGACAGCACCCATTCGTACCATAGATTGTGTTCGCCGTCGTGGTTTTCGGTGGGGATGGTGAAGAAATTATTCTGCCCCACATAGCCACTTACTTGTGGATGGATGTGCGCCCCATGATGAAGCAAAATATCCCATCGGAATGGCTCGCCCGCCAAGTTGGTGGTGTCTGTTATCACCGCATCGTACCCGTACAAGTAGCCGCCGCGATAATCAGTTGCGCTGATGCTTGTTTGATTTGTCAGCACGATGTCGGGCAAAACACCAGAGTAAACAGTCACTTGTTGCGTCCGTTGCAGGGCGGCCGCACCCAAAGAATCGACCACCGTCAGCCGCGCCGTCACCGTTTGGTCGCTTAGATAAGTATGCTGCACAACGGTATCGGTCGTGGTGATCACATTGCCATCCCCAAAATCGTAAATATAAGTCAACGGGTTGCCGTCAGGATCGAGTGCATCGGCCGCAAAGGTGACGGTGTGCGGGGCTGCGCCAAACGTATTGTCGGCCGCAAACGAGGCGATAGGGGCTTGGTTATTATTGTTCGCATAGCGAATGGCAATGATGCTGCCCAATTCAATATCGAGCAAATATATCACCCCGTCATGCACTTCCAAATCGACTGGTGCGGTCAAATTTTCGGCAAACCGTTTGTATGTCCCCGTCTGCAAATCAGCCACACCCATAAAACCAAGCGCGAAATCAGTAAACACGAGATTGCCCTGAAAGTCGGCCGGAAAGATGTCATCTTCATAAAAAGCCAGCCCTGTCACCGCGCCAGACCGCGCCCGGCCGAGTGCCTCAAACCATTCATGTTCATAATACAAAGCGGGATCAGTATATTCAGCCGTGGCAGGCAAACACGGCTTGCGTCCCCCGATGTGACACGGACCCTCGCGCACCGGCCAGCCATAATTGACACCCGATTGCATCACATTGATCTCTTCCCAATCGCTGCGGCCGACATCGCCGATAGCGATCAAACCATCGCTTTGGCGCAACGCCATGCGGTACGGGTTGCGTGTGCCAATGGCATATATTTCGGGCAAATAGCTGGGGTTATTGACAAATGGATTGTCGGCCGGGATGGTGTAATAGGGCGCATTGTCGTCTATGGTCGGCCGCACACGCAAAATTTTGCCAATACGCTCCGTTGTCACCTGGGGTGTGCCGATCTCCTCAAAGTCGAAGTCGCCCACGCCGATGTATAAATTGCCATCGTGGTCAAAAACAAGCGAATTGCCATGATGGCGCGTCACTGGATGATCGGCCGCCACCTCTAGCAAAATGCGTTCGCTATCCGCAACGGCCGCTTCGATAGCGTGATCATATTGGAAGCGAGAAACGCGCAACGTCGTCGGCCATGGCTCTGCCGTGTTGGGGTTGACGGCGATGATATACGACACATAAAAGTAACCGTTCGTCGCAAAGTCAGGGTGCAATGCCATTGCCAGCGCACCCCGATTTTCGTCAGGATTCACGTCCAGTTGCAGTACCGCCCTGCTTTGTATTTCGTCCCCTTTGATCAAAAAGATGTTGGCCACCCCGGCCGGATTTTCACCGCTCCCTTTCTCCAGCACAAACAGATCGCCCGACGGCAAAAACAGCATATCAATCGGCTGCTCTAGCTCTTCCACGACCGTTGTCGCTGTAAAACCGGGCGGCAAAATAATGCTGGCTGGATCGTTGTTTGCTTGAATAATGCTCCAAGCAAGCACACATAAAAGCGCGACAAAAAGAAAAACGGGAAAAAAACGGATTGATTTCATAATGACATGACCTCTGCTAAAAATTCCGATCTGTGGTGCGTCCTGTTTTATGGTACGTGACGATCATCTATTTTGATCGAAATCCATATCAATCGGAACGGATGAGTAAGGGCATAAAAAGCCGCTCGGCCGGACGATCAAACTGATACATAACCGTGTATGTCGTGTCCGTCAACGGCGTGTTGACTGTCATCGTGTTACTCATGCTGGTCGTATTGCGCCAGCCCGTCGCACGGTACACAGCGTCGCCATCAAAAAATTCAGGCGGGGCGACCACATGATTTTCGATGCCGACAATCGCCTTGAGCGTATACGGCGCGGTGACTTCTACATCATTGATGGTGAGCAAAACGGGCTGGGTGCTGGCAAACGTCATATCGCTATACGCGGGGAAAATCTCGCGGCTAATGGCGATCTCTTGCCCGGTGTTCGTCTCCATTGTCAACGTAAATTCGTACCACAAACTCCAGTCGCTGTCATGGTTGTCGGTGGGAATGGCGAAGGTGTGGGTATCGGCCGCAATGCCATCGACCAGTGTATGGACGTGCGTGTTGTGGTGCAGGTCTATGCGCCACCGCCAGGGGGTAGGGGCGAGGTCGGCCGTGCTTGACCGCACCGCCCGGAGCTGATAATTGTCCCCTGCATGGTAGCTGGTGCGCGTCGGGTCTGTCATGTTTATGAGGTCGATTTGCGGCAGTTCGCCAGAGTAGACGGCGATGCGTTCGCTGCTGATGACAGTCGCCTCTTTTTCATCGATCACGGTGACGGTTGCATCATAAGTGCCATCGGCCGTGTAGGTGTGTGTCATTGCGGCCGTGCCAGTGATCGTCGTGCCATCGGCAAAATCCCACACGTAGGTCAGCGCATCGCCATCCGCATCAAACGCTTCGGCCGCAAACGCCACTGTCAATGGGGCAGCCCCCGCCTGTTTGTCCACCCGCAACAGCAGTTCCGGCGGCACATTGGGGATGCCCACATAGTCGATTCGCATGATTCTGCCCGGCCGCGCCACATCGGCAAAGTAAAACGCTTCGTCGTGGTACACGAGGTCAACCATGCCCCACACATTGTCACCGAATGGGGTGATCGCGCCCGTTTGCAAGTCGCCCATCGACAAAAAGCCCAAGCTGAGATCGCCGAAGAAAAAGCGGCCGTGGTACGCTTCGGGAAACTGTGTGCCTGCATAGTAGCCGACGGCCGAAATCGCACCGCTGGGCGCACCCTCTTCGATCACGTCTGCATGAACATACGCCACGTTGGGATCGGTGAATTTGGGATCGGCCGCCGCACATGGCAGACGCTGCCCACGCGGACACGGCCCTTCACGATCTGCCCAGCCATAATTGCGGCCGGGCAACAACACATTCGCCTCTTCCCAATCGCCTGCCCCCACATCACCGATCACGATTTCGCCCGTTGCGCTTTGTGCCATGCGGTACGGATTGCGAAAGCCGAGCGCGTAAATTTCGGGCAACGCACCGGCTACATCGGTGTATGGATTGTCGGCCGGAACAGTGTATCCGTCTGCTGTCGGCCGTATCCGCAGCACTTTGCCCCGGAAGTTGCCCAACTGCTGCACTTTGTTGACATCCCCCGCGTCCCCGACGCTGATGTATAAGTTGCCAGCATCATCGAACACCATGCCGCCGCCCAAATGCCAATGGTGCCAAATGCCAAGATCGAGGATGATCGTCTCATTGGCGGCCGTGCCTGTGGCGGGGTCAAAAGTGAAACGGGAGAGCCGCATCGACGACGCGCCATCCCACCCCAATGCGCCCACACCAGACGCATACCATAGATAAAATTGTTGGTTGTTCGCAAAGTCTGGATCAAGAATCATCCCCAAAATGCCAGAATCCCAGTACGAATTGGTCTGGATCGTCAGCACCGGTTCTGCCTGAATGGTGTCATCGACCACCCATTTGACATACGCGGTGCTGTTCTCGAACTCCCCTTGCCCTTTTTCTGCCACCAGATAGCTACCGTCCGGCAAAAATTCGATGTCAACCGGGCTGATGAAACCACTCACTACTTCGGTCAGCGTAAAGCCGATGGGCAGGGTAGCGGTTGGCACGGCCGCGTTTTCCCCTGTTCCGGCCGTTACCAGCCACACCGCCAGCAGCACAAGCATACTGAGTCGTTTCATTCTGCTTCTTCCTCTAGCTGCTCGCTCAAAATGCTTAACGCTTGCAACAAATGATGGTTGACTTTGATCTGCTGGGCGGCTGTCTGATTGAGATAAAACAGCACCAACTCATGAATTTTCGTGCGTACTGCTTCGATCACTTTGCCGATGATGGGGATAGGCACGGCCGTCACGTTCATCTTGACCCCGATCTGGTCATACGTCATGCCAGCATAATAAAGATGCTCGTAAAATTCGGCCGGAAGCCGCTTGCCCTGCACCGGGATCGATGGGGCGGTTTCATGTCCGGCCGCTTGCTTCGTCTCTAAAATCTGCTGCCGAATTTGCTGCATAATCGCTTCAATGTCTATCTTTTCGTCCGGTTCGCTTTGCTTATCCATACCATAATCATATCTGACTCCCCCGTTTGCTTCACACTTTATGCGGCCGTTGGGATGCACCATTTTCGCCTCTCTTGATCTATCGACAACGTAGCCTAATCGTCGGTTGCTCCAAATAGTGAAAAAAAGATACTGGTATGGTGAACGCATCCAGCGTTGTACGTGTCACTGGTCAAATGATGAAACTATAAGGAGTTAAAAATGTCTCATTCTCGATATAGAATTTTATGGATGGTTGCTTGTCTGTTGTTTGTTATGTTGGTTGCGGGGTGTACGGCCGTGCAGGACGATGTTGAACCTGAAGCGAACATTAAAGTAGATGCCATAGAAGCGACGAAGGGCGAGGAATTATCAGACTCAATAATTGAGCAGGAATCAGGGGAAAATAATATTGATGAACTTGTATTTAGTGGCTCTTTGGGAACTCAGGGGGTGATGGGAAAAACAGAGGAGGATAAAATCGGGTTTTGATATGTGCGAGGTAGTCATGATAAACAACGGACAAGCTGAGATTACAATTCCAATCGATATTCCAGACGTAGCGATTGTGGCAATGGAAAT
>CALECP010000248.1 GCA_937949915.1 uncultured Anaerolineae bacterium | reverse complement strand
TGCGTTTCTTCTGCTCTGAGTTGGGTGTAGATGCCATGAATCAAGCGTACACGCTCTTGATTTGACAGCCCACTTATTTCCTTAACTTGTGACTGATGGCCTAATGTCAACACATGAATTCCCAAAGAGCCTTGATAAACTCAAAAAGGGTGCTTGTTTTTTCGGATCAAGATCATGTGATCTTGATCCGAAAAAGTAGACACAAAATTAAGCCATTTTGAACTTGAAACGGGCGAGAAAGCGGTCACGCAGGACAACTTTTTGCCAGAAGATGATCCGCCGTCGTTGTTCGATGGCCCGAAGAAAGAGTAAGCACCCATATATGGGACCGTCCGTCCCGTTCCGTTCCGTTCCGTTCCGGCCGCTTTAACAAAGACGGTCGCCAATGCAGAAAACGAGCGGCCGCCCCCCACATATACAGAAAAAGCCCCAAAAAGAGGCTTTATACCTAAATTAATAGCGATTTGAGTGGGGCTGTCCACGTTTAATGGTAGGCATTATTACAGGACGAAAAGCATAACTGAATAAGATGATCTTTTCCCAATTATGCCGCTACTTGAGTTAACGCAATCGCACCCAAGACACCGGACTGGTTACCCAACCCCGGCGGCACAATATAGCCGTCCATATCATCAATAATAGTGGGCAATTGCAGATAACCATTCAAATAATGCTTTACTTTCTGCTGAATCAGAGGGAAGAGTGCAAGATTGCTCATCACGCCACCTCCTAAAATGATTCGCTGTGGTGAAATGGTGCAAATCGCATTCACCATCGCCAGCGCAATATAGTCCGCTTCCAATTCCCAAGCAGGGTGATTTGTGGGCAATGTTTCGGCCGGAACACCCCACCGTGCCTCCATCGCTGGCCCTGAAGCCAGACCCTCAAAACAATCGCCATGAAACGGACACGCACCCTCAAACGGATCACGTTGCCGATCATGTGGCAAGCGCATATGACCCATTTCAGGATGCAGCAAACCGTGCATCAAGTTGCCGCGTACCATGCCACCACCACCGATTCCCGTGCCAATTGTAAAATATAGAAATGTATCCAGCCCTTGTGCTGCGCCCCATTTCCATTCGCCCAAGGCTGCACCGTTCACATCGGTATCAATGGCAACCGGTAGCCCCAACTCGCGCTGGATAGCCTGCCCAAAGTCTGCATCGATCCATTGCAGCTTGGGTGTCTTCAAAATGTAGCCAAATGTGTCGGAGGCTGGATTGACATCAATCGGTCCAAACGATGCAATACCAATGCCTTCTAACGGCACATCGACATTGCGGAAAAACTCAAGGGTTCGGCCGATTGTTTCTTCCGGTGTCGTCGTTGGAAAACGTTCCTCGTACAAAATATCATCTGGACCAGACCCCACTGCACACACAAATTTCGTTCCACCCGCTTCTATACCGCCGTACCATTTTTTTGTCATCGGAGTTCCTCATACAATCTATGCTGGAAAATTTCTGGGTTCTTTGGGAATTCATGTGTTGACATTCCCCCCCTCAGTCCCCCCCGAAGGGGGGGGGAGGTCTGATCCCCCTCCCTTCGGGAGGGGTTAGGGGAGGGAAAACACGCGAAACCCAAAAGACTCATGTTCTGCTGCAGCACGTATCATGGTGCTATTTCGTAAAGTTGTGCTGAATCGAGTTGAATGCGGCCGCCGTCCGCGAAAATCTCAATATCACGGCTGCCTGTCGTTGTGAAAATGCGCTCTGTCATGACGAGCGTGCCATCGTTTGCAAACACCTCAACGGCCGAGCCATCCACGATGATTTGCAGTTGGATCACATCCGCTTCGAGGGACGCAATATGCCCGGTTGTGAATTTTTCGTTGAAATCAGTCACGCCCGCCTCACTGCGGCTGGTGAATAAGACCCGCTCCTTCCTGCTATAGCCAACTGTTGCCGACTGCCCATCACCGACATGGACACGTATACCAAACCGACTCGATTCAGGCAGGATGGTAAAGGTCGCATTGATCAGCTGCGCTTCGGCCGAACTCTCAATTGTGATCGACCCATCATCTGTCAAAACTGTTGACGCAACCTCTGTTTCAGCCATCAATTTCGATTGCAATTCAGCCACAGGTTGTTGCGTCAGACGGATACCATCGGCCGTTTTTGCCAGCCCTAACTCGCGTGGAATCGACATCGCTCCCCGCCATGTTTCCGGCGGGGTTGTCGTCGCATAATCCCAATTACTCATCCACGCCATCCAAATGCGGCGGCCGTCTGGCGAATCGCTAAACGATTGCGCGGCATAGAAATCAGCACCGTAATCTGCCCACAAAACAGTCTCTTTGTCATTTTCGTTTGTGAACCGCTCGCCATCAAAATGCCCGACAAAATACTGCGTTCCCGATCCGCCAGCAGGCGCACAATTATTGATGCCCAGCGTTAGCACCCAGCGCGTTTCATTTGTCCCCGCCACCGGCAGTTCAAACAGGTCAGGCGTTTCCCAGATGCCACACTGTGCGCCTTCTGTCAGCCCAAAACCGCTCATCGACTGCCACGCTTTCAAATCGGCCGACCGATAAAACAGCGTTGTTTGGCCCACAGCCAACACCATCACCCAATACCCCGCCTCTTGTGTGCCATACCAAAACACTTTCGGATCGCGGAAATTGCGGATACCAGACGGCGGCGGCAGCACAGGGTTGCCCTCGTACTTTGTCCATGTGCGCCCCTTATCAAGGCTATAGGCGATGCTTTGCGATTGGCGCGGTTGTTTGTCATGCGTGAAAATGGCGATCATCGCTTCTTCGCCAAATCCGGCCGTGTTATGCCAATCAATCACCGCACTACCAGAGAAAATCGTGCCATTTTCATCTGGATAGAGCGCAATCGGTAGATGCTCCCAATTGACCAGATCGCGGCTGACCGCATGGCCCCAGTGCATCGGCCCCCATACCGTACTGTCTGGATGGTATTGGTAAAACAGGTGGTATTCACCATCGTAATAGACCATGCCATTCGGGTCGTTTATCCACGCTTTTTGCGGCGTGAAGTGAATGAGAGGACGAAATAGTTCGGGAGTGATAGTTGGTTTAATCATCATTGTTGACTTAGGAATCATACGGTCTGTTGGTTCGTGTGCGTCAGGTAGCATGGTTGGTTGACCGCATGATACCATTAGCAACAAGATACATAGGAAGCCGCGTTTGTTGAGCATATCAACAGATCGGAATAGGGATATGGTATACCACCAGCTCCCTACCCTTTCACGCCGCTCGACGCGATGCTTTCTACAAAAGCGCGTTGTAGCGACAGATACAGCAGCAAAACGGGAATGGTGATAATCGACAAATAGGCCATGATCTCACCCCATGCGACATCTAGCTGGAAAAAGTAAGACACACCGATTTGCACCGGCCGTAGCGTTTCGCTTTGCACCACCATAATCGGCCACAAATACGCGCCCCACATGCCGAGAAAGCCCAGAATCGCCACTGTTGCAAACACCGGCCCACTAATTGGCACAAAAATGCGTGCATAAATTTGAAACCAACTTGCGCCATCAATGCGTGCCGCCTCGACCAATTCATACGGAATCGACTTGAAATTTTGCACGAACAAGAAAATGGCGAACGCGCCAGCGATGAAGGGCAAAAT
Organism: uncultured Anaerolineae bacterium; assembly: GCA_937949915.1. Classification (GTDB taxonomy): domain Bacteria; phylum Chloroflexota; class Anaerolineae; order Promineifilales; family Promineifilaceae; genus CALECP01. The sequence goes on along the minus strand of CALECP010000248.1, from coordinate 2,286 downwards.
CTGCACATGATATGAATCGAGCCAGCCCTGTGTGATACAAATAGCCGCATCCCCTTCGCACTCCCCCACGCCCAACAATTCGAGCAACGAAACGCCCTGTGGGATGCGCCGCAACGGTTCTTCTGCAAAGGCGCGGAACGGCAAAATGAATGTAGGTAACTGTATGTTTGCCAATGTTTCGACAAGATTTTTGCTCACGCCCGGCCATGGTAGTTTGCTCACGATCAGCAGCAAGGGAATCGCAATTGTTTCAAACGGCACGATCAGCGTGGCGATGATAATCGACAAAATCAAATTCTTGCCCTTCCAACGTGGGACAGCCAGCGCAAAACCTGCCAGCGAATTGACAAACAAACTGAGCAACACTGTCATTGATGTGATCAGGACTGAATTAAAGACGAAGCGGATGAGCGGAACACGCCGATATGCTTCTACATAGTTGTCTGTTGAAAGCTCGCCATACGGTACAAATGCCAGTAGCGAACTGGAATCGCGTAGCAATTGAAAATCTGGCTTGAGCGACGAGACAAGCATAAACACAATCGGGAACATGAAGAGCAGCGCAACGGCGACGAGCAGTACATAACGGAGCAGAAGAGAAAGGGGGCTACGTTTCATCGGGCATCATCCCTTGTGAGGAAGCGTTGAATAACGGCAACGCTTAACACCATTAAGAAGAAAAAGACGGAAATGGTCGAGCCATACGCAATATCCTGCTTTTGGAAACCGCGCTGTACCATTTGGTGAATGACGGTGGTCGTTGAGTCGAGAGGACCGCCGCGTGTCATGATGTCGATTTGTGTAAACAGGCCAAACGCGGCCATCGTGATCGTAATCAGGACAAAAACGAACGTATTGTGCAGACCGGGCCATGTGACATAGCGGAATTTTTGCCAATTGTTTGCGCCGTCGATGTCGGCCGCTTCATAAAGCATACTTGGGATCGTTTGCAGACCGGCCAGCCAAATAATCATGTGGAAGCCAACCGCTTGCCAAATCGACATCATCATCACAGCAGGCATCGCTGTTTTCACGCTGCCCAGCCAATCGACCGGTTTGAACAACCCGGCCGTAAAGAAGCCCAGCAAATTGTTGAGCAAACCATTGTTCGCATCGTAGATAAATCGCCACAAAATCGAGACGATTACCATTGAAATAACGACTGGAATGAAATAAATGGCGCGGAAAAAGTTAATACCGCGTAATTTTTGATTGACGAGCAATGCCAATCCAAGCCCCAATCCACCCTGAATCGGTACGATCACGGCCGCAAAGTAGAAAATGTTAAGAAGCGACTTGAGGAAAACGGCATCCCCGCCGAGGATGGTGTGCTGGGTTGTGCCACGCACAAAGGTAAATGCTTCCTGCAACCCGTCGAGCTTCGGAAAGTCAGGGTTGTCGCGGGTAAAGGTGCGGGTGCGGGGGAATTTATACGTTGCTTCGTATTCAATGGCTGGAATCGGTGGCTGCCGTCGTCCCATATCGACCATGATCGGCGTGCCATCCGGCCGCGTCTCGATCAGATCGCCATTCGCATCCACTGGAATTTGGTCACCATCGACATCAAACACAATAAAGCGGCCGTTTTCATCGACTTCGATGTCATCCCCTTCGTTGTTGACGTACAAGAGATTGCCAGCCTCATCTGTCTCCGCTTCGATAGGAACGTAGCGCACCGTTAACAATCGCTTGAAATTTCTCAACCCAACAAATTCGGTGGGGTTGGGCGAGATCAAACGTTGGTTGGTAAACGCAAAACCAAATGCCATGAAGAACGGAATGATCAAGAAGGCAAGCAGCAGCAGAATGGCCGGGGTTGCCATCAGCCAACCTGCACGGGATTCCTGTGATCGGGCGCGGCTGCGTCGTCTTTTCGGACGTATCGTCTCGGCCGAACTCCCTCGGTTCTTGTTTGCCATACTTCTCCTCATCATCTGTTATGGGCCGGGATGCAAGCATCCCGGCCCATAAACGTTATCTTTGTTTCCGCGTCTCTACGGCGCAATCGCATCTTCTGTGATGCTGTCGCCCACTACTGAACCATCAAAGCCGTAATTGTCGTTCGCTTCAAGGTCAGCGTTGATTTCGTCAGCCGCTGCGTCAAGCGCATCAACCACGTCTGCACCGTTGGCAATATCAGCTAACGCTTTCTCGAATGTGAGCGCGGCCGACAAGTAAGCCGGAGTCGCCGGACGGAGTGTGCCTTGCTCTTCACTCAGTGCGAAGAACACATTGAGGGGGCCGCCATCTGCGTAGTTTTCTGTCATTTCGGCCGCGCTGGCGGTG
>CALECP010000247.1 GCA_937949915.1 uncultured Anaerolineae bacterium | reverse complement strand
GGACACGAAATTGTTCTTCGATCCGTTTGCAAAAGGCAAGTTTGGCAAATATCTGCTCGACCGCCACGCAGACCCGAACGATAACCCGGACAGGGATTATGCTCACCGCATTATCGAATCGGCGCAACTGTTTATCGAAGCGACCCACGCGGCCGATCAGCGCATCAACCGCATTGCGGAGGCAGCGTAGCATATCTATTTTGTAAGCAGCAATGCGGCATAGAAAAGGGCGGCAGAGATGTCGTCTTTTTCAAGGTGTGGATATATTGTTAAAATGTCGTCATGCGTGTGTTTTGCCGCGATAAGCCCAATGATTGTGCCTACGGTGATACGCATACCGCGTATGCACGGTTTGCCTCCCATTACCAACGGATCATGTGTAACACGTTGCGCGATTGCTTCCATAAGAATAGTTTATAATAAAAGATGTGAAATATGAAACTAAAAATTGTTTTTATCTCACGATGACAAGATACAGCCTATGATTCCACAAAGAATACAACTCAAGTTTTATGTGACCAATCCGGAAACGGCCGCCCTCGATCAATTTATCAACATCTTCCACGGCTGGATTCAGGAACAGAAGATCACCGACACATTGTTGGTCGATGTCGCTGATTATCAGCATGTGCCAGATGGCCCCGGCGTGATTTTGATCGGGCTAGAGGCTGACTATGGCATGGACGAAGTCGGCCGCCTCGGTCTCCTCTACACGCGCAAGCGGGAGATGGCAGACACGTTCGAGCTATCGCTTCGCATCGCGCTAGGGCAAGCATTGACGGCCGCCAAGCTGATCGAAGCAGAGACAGACGTGCGCTTTGGTTTTGATTTGGTTGAAGTGATCGTTGCCGATAAATTGGTCGCGCCCAACACAGATGAAGCATTCAACCAATTCTCTGGCGATGTTGTTACCGTCTTCGCTGGTACATTGGACGAGAAAGAGACGATTGGCGTAGACCGCGTAGATAACGATCCGCGTCTGCCGCTCCAGTTCCGGGTGCATCTGCCAGACACAACGACGCTTGATGAATTGATGACTGGCTCGGCCGTAACTGCCTAACCAGACAAGCGTGGCAGCGTTTGTCTGCCACGCTTATTTTTTCATGCAATTGCTGCGCTGATCTGTTCAGCAAACGCTCGCGCCCTCTCCGGGGCTGTGCCGACATGCGACTCGGCCGACATCAACACCGCCACCTGCTCCCCATCCAAAAACGCCGCAATCTCTGACTGGGCTGTCAAATAATCGGTCAGCTTGTTCACTGTTGGATCATCCTGCAAATCGCCCCACGCCTGTAGACTGCAATCTCGAATCCATTCGTGCGCGTCTTGCCGACTTGCGCCTGCCTGCACCAGTGCCATCAGCACCTTCTCGGTGGCGGCAAAGGGGCCGTACATCGCCATGTTGCGCTCGATGGCTTGTTCATTGATATTCATGTCACGGACGATGCGATTCATGCGCTTGAGCATTTCGCTCATCGCCAAAAAGCCATCAGGAAAAAACAGCCGTCGATTGGCCGAATCATCCAGACTGCGCTCCAAAATCGCTTGGCTGGCGTTGTCCCACGCGATGCCCGGTAGGGCGGCGACATACCGCGCCAATGAACACACATTTTCCATGTTGATCGGGTTGCGCTTGAATGGCATGGCGCTTGATCCCACCTGTTTTTTGCCAAATGGCTCTGACCATTCACCAAACGGGGGGGACTGCAACACGCGAAAATCGAGCGCAAATTTGTGCATCGACGCGGCCGCACCGGCCAGCACTTGCATGATGCGTAAATCTTGCTGGCGTGTGTACGTCTGGGTCGCAATCGGGAAGTGGGGCAAATCAAGCACCGCCATGGCGCGATCTTCCATTGCCGCCACACTCACACCCGTGCCATGCAAAATCTCGTCGTAGCTGGCCTGTGTGCCAACCGCCCCCTTGAACCCTTTGCCCCGAATCGACGCGATGAGGGCGCGTAACTGGTGCAGGTTTTCGAGCAAGTCTTGCGCGTAGACAGCGAATCGGTAGCCCAATGTGGTCGGCTCGGCCGGTTGGATGTGCGTATGCGCCATCACAGGCATATCGGCCGTATCCACGATCCGTGCCGCAAACACGCCCAGTAATTCAACCAATTGCGCTTCCAGCATCTGAGCCGCTTCGCGCAGACGGAGGGCGTTCACATTGTCATTGATGTCCGCGCTCGTTGCGCCATAATGGATGATGCCGCCGCCGATGGGGCATTGTTCCGCATAGCAGCGAATTTCGGCCATCACGTCGTGGCGGGTCTCTTTTTCGATGGCGAGTGCGCGGTCGATGTCGATGTCGGCCGCATGGGCTTGCAGGTCGGCCAGTTGCGCGGCCGTCACCAATCCAGCCTCTTGTTGTGCCGTTGCCAACGCGATCCACACTTGGCGCATCAGCGTCCGGCGGTGCGTTTCTGACCAGAGTTGGCGCATGTCGGCCGTGCCGTAGCGCCATGTATTGGGGGAAAGATAATCGTCGTATCCAAACATTGTCCCGATTATACCCGGCGTTTTATCCATTCTGGCAGAACGTGCGCTTTTGATCCGTATTAGGGGTTGACCGATTTGCCCCGCTCCAACCGGCCGCGCATGATCATCGACTCTAAATCTTCCAAATTACCCGACGGCCGTCGCACTTATGCACTGACTGACCCATACTCAACTGACAAATTTGGTATTTGGTCAAAATCACGCCGATTGCGCGAAATAAGTGTTGCATTGTGTGCTTGGCAAATGGCAGCGATTCGCAGGTCGCGTGTACCGACACGAATTTTTTCCTGCCGCCATTGACGGAAAAATTGGTCGGCCGTATCTGTATATGCAAGCACTTGGAATGATTGAAAATCGTGAAAAGTGGCGCTGAATAAAGCGTAAGCACGAGGTAAACTGATACGCCCTTTTCCACTTTCTGCACGGCGAATAGCACTCAACCGTCCGCGCAGAATCTCTTCAATCACGACAACTGGAACAGCTTGTTATGAAGCGGGAATTTGGCCCACCCGGCCCACAATCTCAGGTTGCCCCATCAAAATACCAGTCAATATATCCGTATCAAACGCAACCATTATTCGGGACGTTCAGCATCGCGTAGACGATACGCTTCATCGCAGATTTCTTGCAGCATTGGGTCATCCGCATATTTACCAGCCAGCGACGTGATCGATGGCGTATCGACATCCAAAAATAGCAAATCGCCCTGCGCCATGCGTTCATTGATTTCAGCGCGAATCGCTTCAACCGCCAGTGTGCGCGTTGGTTTGCTGACCTGTACTTCTGGAAAGCCTATGACGTAGGCGGTGTATTGATTGTCGAACGGCCGAATGTAAATAGGTATCGTCATACTATCAGTATAACATTTTTGCGCCTAGCACGGCCGATCCGATGATCCGATTCGCCTGTTAGCGAAAAATCGCGGATTGTCATTGCTTGCGGTGCTGTTATGGGGAGTGTCCCCGCTCCAAATCGGCCGTCAATCGTCGCTCGCATCCATTGATTGTCGATCCAACTGACGAAACCAAGACGACCGCTGGGCGCAAATGGCGTTGTCAAAACCGGCCGCCCATCGACAGAAAATTGCACCTCATCCAGCCGCCACGCGATGCGATAATCGTGCCAGTCGGCCGGATCAACAGGTACGACCGCATGTTTGATTTTGAGGCAGCGATTGATCAGCGGCCGCGTATATTTTTGTGCTTTCGAGAATTGATTGAGCAGCAAAAACGGGAATCCTAACGGCAATAAAGGCAACATCAACGGCGTGGCTGCGTCGATCACCGAGGCGAACCAGCCCGTTTGCCCGCTCAAAAAAGGGAGATCGTTCGGTGGGCTGGCATAGAAAAACCAGACGGCACGGGGCAAGGTCGGCCGTCGCACCGTCGGATCGCCTGCCGGGGCATTCCAGAAACCAAACCCGGCCGTGCCTGTCAGCGTCGCGGCCGAAAACCGCGCCCGTAGCGCCAGCGAGACAGGCGGCCGCCAACAAAAATCGCGCCGACTGGTGTAATCGTGCAACTGGGCATCGGCATAGCCCGTTGTGGTGGGGGAGAGTGCGAAATGGGCTTTGTCAGCTTCGGCCGTCACGCGGCCGCCATTGACAGCCAGCACATTCATCGTGTTCAATTGGCTCATGTTTGCTGTTTATCTGCGGGCAAGCGCAATGTGTTCGCTTCTGCCTCTAGCAAATCGTTGTTGATCGGGTTGCGCGTCGCTTTCCGCAACCGATTAAGAATGTCGAAAAATTGCTGTCTGTTCATCAACTTGACTCCGCTTTTTCGCGTCCATTAATACAATAGTGTTGTTTGCACACAATGTCAAGGTTTGCTTTTGACACAAACTTGATTTGCCTATCCACACCATCAAAAAAGAGATGGCAACAAACGGGTAGGAGGCGGGTATAATTCGGCCGTAACACCCCCCCGTAGGGACACGGATCGCCGTGTCCCTACGGGGGTGATGGCGAACAATCGCCAAAAGATAACATCAAACGATCTGGAGGATATTTATGTCGAACGATATTGCCTACACCATGACCCTACGCTGCCGCATTCCCAATACACCGGGCGCACTCGGCCGTCTCACATCGACCATTGGGGAGGCTGGCGGCAACATCGGGGCGATTGATATTGTCAAAGCAGATCGGCACAACATGGTGCGCGACATTACGATTCGAGTCGAGGGAGAGCTGCACGGCGAAGAGATGGTGTCACAGATCAATGCGTCGCCCGACGCTGATGTTTTGCATGTCAGCGACCGCGTTTTTCTCACTCATTTGGGCGGTAAATTGGCGATTCAGAGCAAAGTACCGATCAAAACTCGTGACGATCTTTCGCTGGCGTATACGCCCGGTGTGGCGCGTGTCTGCCAAGCGATTGCAGACGATCCAGACGCGGTTTATGCGCTGACGATGAAGCGCAATTCGGTAGCGATTGTGACGGACGGGAGCGCGGTTTTGGGCATGGGTAACATCGGCTCAAAGGCGGCATTGCCCGTGATGGAAGGGAAGGCGATTTTGTTCAAAGAGTTCGCCGACATCGACGGCTTTCCCATTTGCCTCAAGGGGCAGGACATCGAAACAATTGTCGAAACGATTGTGCAAATTGCGCCCACGTTTGGCGCGATCAATTTAGAAGATATTGCCGCGCCTGCCTGTTTCGAGGTGGAGCGGCGGCTGCAAGAGCGGCTTGATATTGCGGTGATGCACGATGATCAGCATGGCACGGCCGTCGTGGCGCTGGCTGGCTTGTACAATGCGCTCAAAT
>CALECP010000246.1 GCA_937949915.1 uncultured Anaerolineae bacterium | reverse complement strand
TTGAGCAATAGCGTGTTATGCGATTGTTTCGGCCGAAAATAAAACAGATTGTTGCCCTCCAGTTAGCTATTCGCTTTAATTGACAATCAGAACCCCTACATAGCTCGTTGTTGTTCAAGATCAAAGGAGAAGAATACCGATGAAAACCCTCACGTTTTTTGCGACTATATTTATGTTTTTAGCACCGATGTTGAGTACATGCTCTGGCGAAAATGCAGAGCCATCGGCCGTAACTGACAACGCCAACACGACGACCACTACGACTACGACTATCAATGTACATTTTGTAGACAGCGCACCCGATATGTTCATTTTGGAAAATAATGGCACGTGCGATTTAAGCGAATCGTATTTCTTTATAGACTTTTCCAACACGGCCGGACACCTGTATTTCGACACCGATCCGTCTGATGGCTCACACATGTCTGCCCCCTTTACGGCCGTGCATGGGCAGATTGCGCTCGCTGAAAGCTCTGTCTACGATGGCGACGAATCGCTGATCATGCGAATCGCAGAGCTTGGCGCAGGTGAAAGTGCTGTCTTTACAATCGACGTAGATGGCTTCGACGATTACCGTGTTGCGGCCGACCATCTTGACGGCGGTGTCATTGGCATCATCACGGCCGAAGATGATGCGCTACACCGTACCACGTTTGCAAACAGTTCCACCGCTTCTCTCTCCGTTAACTGCACTGAATGATACACCTGCCACGTAGGGACATGGCGCGCCATGTCCCTACGTGGCAACATTACCCGCGTATAAACACAAAAAAGGCCAGCCCAAACGGGCTGACCTTTTTTTGCATTGTTGGTTTGGATAGAAGTTTAGTTTGTGCGGCGGGTGGTGATGACGGCCGTGCCGACCAACAACACACTCGCCCATATCAGCAACGCGCTATTCGCTGACGCACTCATCACACTGCTGCCCATCGTGACCGAAGTTGGCGACATCACAGAGACGGTACAGGTGGGCAAATCGGTGGCATTGTTTGCCATCGTCTGCACGATACCGGGGCCGCCTGTGTCGTCAATCGTGCCGTCTACCAATGGCTTGATAGCGAAGGGCATCGGTGAATCATCGGGGGCTGGTTCGACTGAGATAACGGCCGTGCCGCCCACCAAATCGAGCAAATTGGTCACGAAATCTTGTCCAGGGAACGGTGGTGTACCGTTTGTTCCGGCCGTTGCGCCGCCGCCATCGCTGTCCGCCATCATGACATCGGTAAACGTGCCTGTTGAGATCGGTGTGCCATCAACGACAACCCATCCTTCGTACACCCAGCCATTCGGCAGCATCGGCAAATCAAGACCGGCACCGGGGCCTGCTGCTGGGTCGAGGAACCAGATGCCATTGTTGTAGCTTGCGCCATCTGCATCGGTGGCAGAGGGGACACCGAGAATGTAGCCGCCCATCGCGCTGGCAAAATCTGTGCCAAGCGCACTGGAATGGTCAATCGTTGCGTTGACTGTGCCGTCCATGAAATCGCCACCGACAAGATGGGTGGATGATGGCGCGGGGTCGTCCCCTTCGGCCGGTTCGATGGTGAGAACGAATACGCGCAGGTCGTCGCTATCATTGACGGTGACAGCGAACACGCTATCGCTCAAGTTGCCATCAGCATCCACCGTGAAACGTCCGGCCGGATGTACCATGCCGCTCTCGATCACCCAGCCTTCGTAGACAGAGTTCGCGCCTAGCTCAGGCACATTACAATTGCTGTAGTTGAGAACAACGGTGTCCATGCTCATAATGGCGGCCGTGCCAGTGGGGGCGACCGATGAATTGTTGCCCAAATCTTGTAGAATGCCCGGTTCGCCGAGGTCGGCCGCGGTGCCAACCAATGGCTTGAGAATGAACGGGGCTGCGCTGGTGTCGGGGTCTGGCTCAACCGAGATAACAACGGTTGCACCTGTCAGGTCAGTGAGCGGCGTGACAAAATCTTGTCCGGGGAACGGTGGGGCTGCATTCGATCCGGCCGTTGCGCCGCCGCCATCGCTGTCCGCCATCATCGTGTCGGTAAACGTGCCTGTTGAAATCGGTGTGCCATCGACGACAACCCATCCTTCATACACCCAGCCTGCTGGAAGCACGGGCAAATCAAGTGATGCGCCGGGGCCAGCCGTCGGGTCGAGGAACCAGATGCCGTTGAGATAGGTCGCGCCTTCGTCATCGGCGGCCGTCGGTGCGGCGAGAATAAATTGACCGGCTGCATCAGCGAAGTCTGTGCCAATCGCGGCCGGGTGGGCAATCGAAAGATCGGTCATGCCATCTACAATGTCGCCAGCAAGCACGTGAACGGCACTTGGCGCGGGGTCGTCGCCTACGGCTGGCTCGATGGTGAGGATAAACGCGGTTGCATCGCCGCCAGAGATGGCGAACATCGACTGCGAGGCGTTGCCGTCTGCATCGACTGTAAATACGCCTGTGCTAACGGGCGCACCATTGACCATCAACCATCCTTCGTACACAAAGTCGGGGCCGACATCAGGCAAATCAGTGAAATCGAGATCAAGCGCGTAGTTGGTCGTTGGAATCGGTGCTTCGACTGTGATGAGGTCGGCCGTGCCTGCGGGGGCGACTGACGAATTGTTGCCCATCGCTTGCAGTACGCCGCCCATGCCGGGGTCGGTAGCTGGCTCGCTGACCAATGGTTTGAGGATGAAGGGGGCTGCGCTGTCATCGGGATATGGCTCAACGGAGATAACGGCGCGATAGCCTGTTAAGTCGGTGAGCGGATTAACAAAATCTTGTCCGGGGAAAGGCGGGGCTGCGTTCGATCCGGCCTTTGCACCACCACCGTCGCTGTCCGCGCCTGTGGTCATTGTAAATGTGCCTGTCGAAACAGGGCCATCTGGGCCAGCCACCCAGCCTTCGTACATCCATCCGGCCGGAAGCGTGGGCAGATCGAGCGATGGGCCGGGGCCTGCTGTTGGGTCAAGAAACCAAACGCCGTTGAGGTAGGTTGCGCCTTCGCCATCGGCCGCTGTCGGTGCAGCGAGAATAAATTGACCTGTCGCGTCAGCGAAGTCTGTATTTAGGGCAGCGGGGTGGTCAATCGACAAAACGGCCGAACCATCAACAATTGTGCCGCCGAGCAAATGCACGTCGCTGGGGGCGGGGTCGCTGTCCATCTCTGGCTCAATGGTGAGAACGAAGTCAGTTGCATCTGCATCGCCATCAAACAATGTTTGGGTCGCATCGCCGTCGGCCGTTGCCATAAATACGCCGGTGCTGACCGGTGTGCCATCGACGATCAACCAGCCTTCGTACACGTATCCGTCGCCCAGTTGGGGTAGGTCTGTAAACGACAGTTGGAGCATCGTATCGCCTGCCGCTTGAATGGCGGTAAACGGCAGCAGCGCGGCCGAAAGCAGCGCGGTTGCTAACATGATTGTCAGCCATCGGGTAAAGGTTTTCGTTTTGGTTATTACGTTCATTTGATCATTCTCCTTTTAACTTTTTTTGCTTTTCAACTTTTCACTTTTGAATTGATGTAGGAGAGTATGCGATCAACTTATTACGAATTTATTACGACGTGGTTACAAGAGTCTTGTAGATCGGTTTTAGGAGGAGCAGGGGGGACTATTCTTCTAGCTCTGTCGTTGGTGCTGGCGTAGGGGGCCGTGAATAACCGGGCGCGGCCGTGAGGACTGCCTCGGTCATTTCGAGCAATGTTTGCTCGCTGTCTGTAAAGTTGCTCAACATGCGTTGCAAGCGGGGGGCAAGCATCAATTGTTCATAGACATGGCTGACCAACACCCCATTCCCCGCTTCTTCGCCCCACCGTTCCGACCGTGCTAATCCGGCGATCAATTGTCTGTCCAGATCATCATCAAATAGCTCTGCCAATGGCTCATCCGCCCCTGTCATCGGCAATGTGCGCCATACGTCTAGCCAATCGGTGTCGCCGTCGGTGACGCGCATCGGTACTGTGTGTTCCGGTGCAATGGCAAGCCAATCTGCATACGCTTGATCGAACCAGTAGGTGACAAATTGTTCAGTGCGTTCTTTGTTGGCGTTTTGTGTGAGGCCCAATGTGTTGATGCGGTGCAGATTGGCGCGGCGGCCGGTCTCGGCCGAGCCGGTGATGTTGGTGACGAACCCGGTATTTTTAGTCAAGTAAAGTGGATCGGCCGTGCATTCATTACAACTGGGCTGGTATAGCTCATCCGACCCCGCCAGCATCGGCAATACGGCCGGAGAAGTGACGATCATCGCCGTGCGGCCGTCCAAATACGCTTGGATCGCACTTTGCCCCGTCTGGTAGCCCGGTGGGCTGTATTGATTGACGACATCATAATAAAAATCGAGCGCAGCCAGACAAGCCGGTTGTTGCAGTGTGACATGATTTTGGTCGCCCAACGCACAGCCATTTGCTACCGCAAAATGCTCGAACACACGTTGCGTTTCGAGCAAGTCAGATTCGGTAGGGACGACGATGCCGCTTATGTTTTGCTCGGTAGCGGCCAGCAACTCATCATAATTGTCGGTGTCGAGCAGCTTGTGCAGGGCGGCCGCCCCGGCCGCAATCGCTGCATAATCATCAGGTGTTTCTAATTCTGCTTCTTCAAACCAATCGGCGCGATAGAGCAACAATTGTTGCCAACCATCGCTGGGAATTGTGGCGATCAGACCACTGACATCAGGCATCTCGTCCAAAATACCGGGCATGAACGTATCTGGATCAAGCGTCTGCAAAATCGTATTTGCCAAAAGCGGATCGAGGATGTTTTCGTCTAGCAAGCTGCCCGTGTACTCATTATGGTGGAAGATGATGTCTGGCAAGCGGCCGATCCATTTTGCTGACCGTGCCAGCGCAAGTACATTGTCGCTATCGACAAAAATAATTTCGACACGAATATCTGTCTCGGCCGTGAACGCTGCCCCGATCTCGGCCGCCACAGCGCGATGCGCGGCCGACGACTCATTAAACCACACGACAAGCGTCTCTTGAGGTTCATACGCCTCCCCTTGCACGGTGATGATCGGTGGCGGGGTGCGCGTAGGAACGATGATCGATTCGGCCGTGGGCGGCACAGGTGGCTGTGTGGGGAATGGTGTTTGGGCGCGGGCTGTTTGTGTTGCCATGCGTGGCGGATCGAATAGTTGTTCAGGATCGAGGTAGGGTTCGATTTGGCTACAGCCTACCAGGGCGAGAGAAAGCAAGAGATAAAGATAGAGACGGTGCATTAGTTTGCTCGGTCGCTGATAACGCGCAACCCATTGAGCGTCAGCCAGGGATCGACATGGTCGATGAGGTCGGTCAATGGCGTGATAATGGAGATTAGTCCCCCTGTGCCGATAACGCGGGGTGCGGTGACACGGCCGGGCAGGGCGAGATATTCGGCCGCCAGTCGCTGTACGATTCCTTCCACCAGCCCGACATACCCATATACCAACCCCGATTGCACCGAATGAATTGTATTTTTGCCCAGCACTGTCGGCGGCGGCTCTAGGGCGACGCGGCTCAATTGGGCAGCGCGACGGGCGAGCGCATCGGCCGCCAGCCGCATACCGGGCGCGATCACCACGCCCAGCAGCTCCGCATCGGCCGATACAAGGTCAAATGTGGTGGCTGTTCCCATGTCGATGACGATGGCGGGGCCTCCGTGTAGGGCGGCGACGGCCGCTGTGTTGACGATACGGTCTGCCCCCACCTCGGCCGGATTGTCTGTCAGCACCGTGATGCCTGTATCGGTCTCGTGCGTTACACGGATCGGATCAAGATTGAGATACCGTTGTGCCAGTTGTGTAAAGGGGGCGGTCAGCGACGGTACGACACTGGAAAAAATCACTTGCGTGATCGCGCCGCGCAATTCACGCTCGCGCAGCAGTGTACGCACAGAAATCCAGTATTCGTCTACTGTTTTTTCATGCACTGTCCGTAGTCGCCACTGTTCCAGCCATGTCCGGCCGTCCCATAGCCCTAGCGTGATGTTGGTGTTGCCGATGTCGATTGCTAATAACACAAGCGCGATTGTAAAGCAGAGTGTGAAAAAGAACACAGTGTATGCTGGAATGACACATTATTATGATGGCATTGTGAAAGCGTAGGGCAATCGGCCGGTTGACCGTAGGCTAAGCGTCAAATGAAAAGTAAACTATTTTACTTTCGGCAATAGGAGAATGGTGCTATACTTTTTGCATGACCTTGTTAAGCTAGTAAACATGAAGCTATGCACCTCTCTACTACTACATGGTTTTGAACACTGCGTACCCCCTACGCGGTGTTCTTTTTTTATACCAACTGTTTTTGTAACTTATAGATAGTATCGGCCGCGATCACTTGTCTCTCGTAAGCATACGCTTCGTGATTTTGTTCGATGTAGGCGACTTTGTATAGATAGTTGACCATCATGCCACACGCATTGGCACGGCCGTTTGGCGATGCGTCTGCTCGCCAATGGATATTTTCCAGTCGTGCGCCATTGCCCAAATGAAACCGTGCAACGGGATCGTAAGGTTGTCCGCGTTTGTTTTTTGCGTGTAGGAAGTAATGGGCGACCAACGGCATCAGTGTGTTTTCGGCCGAATCAGGCCATTGCTTATAAAGGGCGACCGCTTCTCTCGCTGCCTGTACATGGGGAGCGTCGTCGCTCAATTGCTCGACCCAGCGGACAAAGCCCGGTATGGGTGAGAGCGTCATAAAGTGCGTTATCTGTGGCATGTCGCGCATGATTTCCTGCACAACTTGCTTGATCAAAAAATTGCCAAACGATACACCGCGCAATCCTTTTTGGCAGTTCGATATGGAGTAGAAAACGGCCGTATTTGCCTGTTCAATCGCCAATTGCGGCCGATCATCTGCCAAAATGGGGGCAATCGCGCCCGGTTGTCCATCGACGAGCGCAATTTCGACAAAGATCAAGGGATCGTCGCGTAGCGAGGGATGGAAAAAGGCGTAACAGAGGCGGTCGGCCGGATCGATGCGGCGACGCAGGTCGTCCCATCCTTTGATGGCGTGAACGGCTTCGTACTGGATCAGTTTGTCGAGAATAGCGGCCGATGTTGACCAGTCGATGCGGCGTAGTTCGAGAAAGCCGCGATTAAACCATGACGAAAACAGGTGATGAAAGTCACGATTGCTATTTTTTAGGTCGGGGTGCTGGCGCATCGCTTGCATCAGACAGGCACGCATGGCGACCAGTTGGGCCGTGCCATCGGGCGCACGGTTGAGACGACGCAATAGCTCTTGGAGGCGCGGCTCGGCCGCAAAGTGAACATCGGCCGCATGGTCGGCCGTTGGGGTTGCTTGCCATGCCGTGATCGCTTTCTCCATCTGGGCAACATCGACCCCAAACTGCTCATTGAGCTTTATTAGGAAATCAAGCTGTTCAGCTTCATCGAGACGGCCGAACCCGGCTAAAATGCTTTCAGCTAACGCAATCGCCGTCGCCTCACCCCGCCAAGACAGCAGTCGTTCGCACTGTTGGAGCAGTGCTTCGGCCGACGAAAAAGCGACATCGGCATCTGTCCCGTTCCGGCCGAGCAACGCTCGACCACGCGCTGTCACAGACAGCAAAAAATCAGATAAGAATGCGTTTCGTTTTGCATTAGTCATATAGATTTTGCTCAAATCGGCATCATTAACTAATGCGTGATGTCTAGGTTGCCTTTATGGTTGCTGTTGACTGCTTCGATGATGCGCTGGGCAATTTGGTCGGGCGTGGCGATAGCGGCCGGTTTTTTCAATGCCACTTTGTCCCAAAACGCTGTATCGACTGCACCCGGCCGTACATTGATAATGCGTCGTTTGCGCTGCTCCTTTTGGAAAGTGGCCAAGAACGCTTCTAGCCCTGCTTTGGCGGCGACATAGGCACTTAGCCCAGGCAGTTGCAGCCGTTCGCTGATCGCACCGATAAACACCATCGGCGCATCTGGCTTGAGTAGGGGCAGGCTCGCTTTGGCAGTTAGGTACGCGCCTGTCAGGTTGTTGTTAATGATGCGTGTAAATGCGTCGGCCGCGAGATCATCTACTTTCGCTTGTACGATGTCCCCGGCCGCGTAGACAAATAGATCAGCGTCGTCACATTCAAATTGTGCGCTATAGATCGCTTTTTCGACGGAGGCAGGAACGGCGCAGTTGGCTTCGATGGCAATCGCAGAAACGGTGTCAGTATGAATGGCATCGCCGTTGCGACTAAATGCGATCACATCCCACTGTTGGGCAATGAGTTGATGGGTGATTGCACGGCCGATACCTCCGGCCGCGCCCCAGATAAGTGCTGTTGGCATAAACACAGTATAGCGATCTGTTTGTGTTTTGCTATCGGTTTTTAGTTTGGAGAATTTTATTGTGCATTATGCTTTGTAAATGGGTAGCGAGATAAAGAACGTACTGCCTTTCCCTTCCACACTTTCAGCCCAAATATCGCCATTGTGCGCTTGAATCAGATGCTTGGCTATGGCGAGCCCTAACCCTGTACCGGAACTGTTACGCGCCCGATCTATTTTATAGAAGCGTTCAAAGATGCGGGGCAAATCGTCGGTCGCAATCCCGATCCCCGTATCCGCAATTTTGACGATGATATGCTCTGCTTGCGCTTCGGCCGATACCGTTACTGTGCCATTCTCTGGCGTAAATTTGAATGCGTTATGACACAAGTTGACCAGCACTTGCTGCAAGCGCGCATGATCAGCCAAAATCGGGGGTAAATGAGGCGGCAAGACAACATCGAGATGGAGATTCTTGCGTTTGTAGAAAGACTGTAAATGGTCGATGGTTGCATGGGCAATGGGATGCAACGTCGTTGGTGTCAGGCGCAAGGGAACACGCCCGGATTCAATGCGGGCTAGTTCGAGTAGCTCAGACACCATTTGTGTCATCGTATCGACTTCGTTGGCAGCGCGGTTCAAAAATTTCTCGGCGATAGGACGGTCGTCTAGTGCGCCATCCTGCAATGTTTCGACCACGGCCGATAGGGCTGCCAACGGCGTTTTCAATTCATGCGACACATTGCTGATAAAGTCGCGGCGCACTGTTTCGAGGCGACGCACCGTTGTCAGATCGCTGATGATCACGATGTACCCATCGCCACCGTCCCCCGCGAACGGCATGATATTGACCTGCAAAAACAGCCCGCCATCCCGCACATCGACAATGGTGGCTTGCTCTGTTTGCTGGTCGGTGCAGCGATGCCACAGGTCGATAATTTCGTGGTGCAGCAGCAATTCAGTCAATGTCCGGCCGACTGCTTCTTCTGCATCGAGATCAAACAAGTGGGCGGCCGCGGTATTAAAAATGGTGACATGCCCCGCCCGATTGGTAACGATGACCGCATCGCTCATCTGTGAAAAGACAGTGAACAGCAATTGACGTTCGTCACCGAGCAAGCTGATGCGATCATTTTGGTTGCGCTGCCATTGGTTGAACGAGCGGATCAATCGGTCTGCGTCGCTGCGTGTCGTCGCTAATATCGGGGCTTTTTGTTCTCCTGGCGCGGCCGTTTCTATCGCTTCTGCCAGCCGTCGAATCGGCCGAATAATGCGCTGTTGTGTATACCAGCCCAGCGTCAAAAAGCTGACGGCCGTCACCGGCAACACCCACCAGAGCGCGGCCGGATTGTTTCCCCACACGATGAGACCCAAAAGCCCCATCGTGCCAAAAAACACAAAACAAAACAGCGACAGCCAGCGATTTTTTTTGTCCATATCATTGCTCTAAACACCGATGAAAGTACCATACTATGACGCTGAAAACCAAACTGGACTGAAACCTGAAAACCCCCGTTTTGTCATGCGCGGCCGTGCATTTGGTACAATCCTCATCATATGTCCACCAAACACGTCATTCTGGCCTTGCTCGACATCAAGCCGATGTCTGGCTACGATTTGTTCCAAAATCTCAAAATTTCGGTCAATTCGTTGTGGGCAGCCACGTATGGGCAAATTTACCCGACGCTGCACAAGCTGGAGGCGGCCGCGCTTGTCAGTAGCGAGACGTTGCCCAGCGAGAAAAAGCGGGAGCGCATCGTCTACAGTTTGACAGACTTGGGACGGGCGGAACTGCACGAGTGGATCGATCAGCCGGTCAAATATCTACCGTTTCGTGATCCGTTTCGGCTGTGGGCGACGTACATCAATACGGCCGATCCGGCCGTTGTTACCGCCAACATCGACTATCACATCGCCCTGCACGAAGAACGCGCCACCTATCTCGATACGATTGCCGATCAAATCGAAACGGGGACGCACCCACTCATTCAGGCGCGTGAGGAACGGCTCGATTCCGGCCGGGTCGCTGCCATCAAGCAAGCCCGTGCGCTCATTTTCCGCGAACTGGCCGCCCAAGCGCGGTTCGAGGTTGCCAGTGCGCGGCGTATCCAAACCTACGCACAAACGCTGCATGGGTTAGAATTGGCGGCTGATTAGATCGGATAGTAATGCAAACACAAACAACATAAACTGCAATTATTTGGAAAATGACATTGAACGAAAGACCGTTAGAACCGATTAAAAAAGCGATTGTCGTGGGCGCGTCCTCTGGGATCGGCGCGGCGCTGGTGCGCGACCTCAGTGCGCGGGGCTACCGTGTGGCCGCCCTGGCACGACGCGAAGCTGAACTGGAGGCTGTGTGCGCTGATGCGGACAACGCCACCGCCTACGTGCATGATGTGACTGATTATGAGGCTGTGCCAGCGTTATTCCAGCAAATTGTGCGTGATCTGGGTGGCTTGGATGTGATTGTTTACAATGCGGGCGTGCAGCCTCAAGTGGCGGCCGACGAGTACGATTTTGAGAAAGATCACCAGATGATCGCCGTCAATTTATTGGGGGCGATGGCGTGGCTCAATCAGGCAGCGCAACGGTTTGATCGCAC
>CALECP010000245.1 GCA_937949915.1 uncultured Anaerolineae bacterium | reverse complement strand
TGTCCCTACGAGGCAAACATACGAAAGTGCGTAAGTCTTACTATGCAATCATCTTTTACTTCACTTCACACCTGTTCAGCCAGCAACGTTGTTACGGAGTTTTTATGTTACGCCCATCGATCCTCGTTTGCACCGTTCTTGATAACGATTCACTTGATCTACTGACGGCCGCGGCCGATCTCACCATCCGTCCTGATGTCACCCCCCAACAGTTGACCGACTTGTTACCTGCCCACACCGGGTTGATCGTCGATGGCAAAACATATTTGTCTGCTTCTATGTTGGAGCAAGGAGGCAATTTGCGCGTCATCGGCAGCACGTCTCCCTTGCTGGATCGTATTGATGTGACAACAGCGCGGGATTATGACATCGACGTGATCACCATTCCCGATCCCAATGCGGTGGCAGCGGCCGAACAAGTGATCACACTCATTTTGCAGCAGAACAAAGGAGGGACGCTAACAGGCAAAACGCTCGGCTTGGTCGGGTTTGGGCAGACGGCGCGGCAAGTGGCGCAACGGGCGCGGGCATTTGGGATGCACGTCATCGTCAACCAGCCACGCATGACCCCATCGCTGGCGCGGGAAGCAGAGATCGAACTGTATGATTTGGTGGCGTTGCTCCAACAAGCTGATTTTGTGAGTGTGCATGTGCCAGCCCGTCACAGCCAGCCGTTGTTGACGGCCGCCTATCTCGCCCACCTCGCTCCCCATGCGATTTTGATCAACACGGGATCGCCCGAAACAGTTGACCAAACGGCCGTTAAATCATTGTTGCAAAACGGCCGCTTGGGCGCAGTCGTGCAAACGGCCGTGGCCGATAATATCGCCAACTGGATCACCGTTGAAGCAGTCGCCCATCAGCCCGCTCCCGCCCACCGCGACCTGGCAGAGCGCATATTGGACGTGCTGGCACAACGACGGCCGACAGAAACATTTTCGCTCGATATTGTGCCAATTGAACTGGTGCAGCCGCACGAAGAGCATGACCAAAAGCGCGTTAACCGCCTCAAAGCAGGGCTAGATGAGACAGGCACATTACGCAACCCGCCTCTGGTAACGCTGTGGCAGGGTAAATACATTGTGCTGGATGGCGCAACCCGTACCAATGCGCTCAAACAATTGGGATACCCACACATCGCTGTCCAGATCGTGAATGAAGGATACGATTTGCATACGTGGTATCACGCCATCACGGCCGATCAGCCATTAGATAGTTTGTTCAGTCGGCTCGAACAGTTTGATACACTCACGCTCACGCCACTGGTGGCAGACGAGTGGCACACTGTTTTCAATGATCCGCTCACGCTATGCTACTTTTTGGACAAAACAGGGGTGGCGACGCTGGTGCGGGTGCGCGACATCACGCGCAAGCACGAAGCACTCAATCAGGTGGTGGCGACCTACACGACATGGGGCGTGGTGGAGCGCACGTTGATCACCGATCCGGCGCATCTGATGGGGCTGTTTGATCAATTGGCGGCCGTGGCGATCTTCCCTCAATTTGAGTCAAACGAGGTATTTACGGCCGCGACCGATCTCAATTTGCTCCCGGCCGGACTGACGCGCTTTGTCATTCCCGGCCGCATTCTCAACCTCAATGTGCCGCTTACACTCCTCAAATCAGATGAAGCCCACGCCGCCAAACGTGCATGGCTCAACCGCTACTTAGCCGACAAACAAGCACGCAGCCGCATCCGCTATTATCAAGAGCCGATCATTCTGATCGACCCGTAGAGACACGATGTATCGTGTCCAATACATAGAATAGTTGATCCGCTATCGTTCTAATTGACCCGTTGTTGCCAACCTGCGTAATTCCTGCACGGCCGACCATACACGTTCATACTCCCCCGGTTTCAATGCGGCCGCAATCGCCTCAAACTCATCCTCATCCAACAATTGAAACGTCCCATCTGGTGCGACCCACACATCGAGCGCAACATCTCGCCAAATAATCTCTGTCTCGGTGATGATTGTCGGCCGACACAAATTGCAATACCAGCCTTTCAGACGGTCACTATCGGCCGCGTACAGCGCAAACACGTTGTACCAACGATCTGTCCAAAAATACTCATGCAGTCGGTCTCCTTTCGCAAATGTCGTGTACGCCGTCACCACATCATCCCGCCCAAAATAAGCGCGTACCGCCACCCCATTCGGCACAAAAACAGAAAGAGGCTCTGCACCATAGCGCAAAACCTCTTCATCTAAATGGTTTAATTTGACAACATCGATCCGGCCGACTGTCACACGTGCAACTGCCTTTTTAGACCCACGATATGTGCCTCTAAAGCAGAAAACGAGCTACGTCGATCACCGATCTTTTTCTGTTCGGCACGGACAAAGCGGCTAAACGGTGCAATCGTATCGTTGATGCGCTCTTGGCTGCGAATCATCTCTTTATCAAACTGTTCTGTGAGAGCTGCCACCAGCTTTTCGCGCAAATCAGCTAGCTTGGTAGACAGTTCTTTCTTCGCTTTGGCACGACGATTGGGCAAGACGAACATGCCGAACGCCACCGCGCCTAATCCCGCCAAAATACCGGTAATATCGAGCCATGCCGCGCTCGTTGCCAGTGCGATAATCGCTCCCAGACCGATACCGCTAATGCTCACGATCCCAGAGTTAACGACCGCTTGCTGGGCTGACTCTGCCAGTTCGGCCGCTTCATGTTCTTTATTGTAAGTGGCGATGGCACGTTCTGTTTTCTTGCCAATCGAATCGACCAAACGCTGGCGATCATACGCCAATGTCCCTTCTTTTGCGCCACCCACGATGCGGTCTGCGTGGGCATCGCGTCGTGACCGCAAATGATCGGCCACGCTCGTCCATTGGCGCAAATCTTGCTCCACCATCCAGTCGATCAACTCGGTCACACGCTGTTCGATTTGGCGCGGGGTTTCGCCCACCACTACTTTCTCAAAGCTGTGCTGGATTTTATCTTTTTTCATTAAGTCTGGAATGCGGCCGAGCCGAATCGTCTCGTCAAAAAACTCGTTGCCCCGTTTCTCCATGTCGAACAGCAGCCCGTCGATCTCGCTTAATCGTGCCTGGAAATTGCGCTGCATATCTTCGCCGTAGACAAGCATTTGGTTGCTGATGTCGTCTAGCAATTGCGTATCTTCTTTCAACGAATCGAGATCACCATCGATCAGGGCTAAGCGTTCGCCTACCAACTTTTGCCCTACGCCGAGCGGGTTGGCTAATTTCAGCCCAAACCGTTGCTCGTCATCGAGTGTGTCGGTGATGTACGCTTCCAGTTCGCCAAAGCCACTCGCTTCCCACGCGGCCGTGTCTCCATCGCGTCCCACTTGTGCTTTCTTTGCGCTGATGGCAAATACTTGCTGGCTGCCGGAGATCAGACGGTCGGCCGATTCTTTGACAAACGCGATTACCTGCGCCCGATCATCATCATCCAAAATGTCGATTTTGTTGATCACGATCACGATCTTTTTGCCCCATTCGCTGATGCGATTGAGAAAACCGCGTTCACTCTCGCTAAACGGCCGGTCTGCACTCGTCACGAACAGCACCAAATCGCTACGCGGAATAAATTCCTCAGTCAACGCCTCATGTTCGCGTACAATCGCATTCGTCCCCGGTGTATCGACGATATTGACCTGACGCAAGAGCGGCACAGGCGCGGTATGCTGCCATACGCCCGATGCGACCGGGGTTTCTGTCACCGTCTCCCCATATGACAACAAATGCACATGGCTTGTCGTCGGTGTCACGCCCACATCTTGCAGATTTTGCCCGACGAGCGTGTTGATAAAGGTTGATTTGCCTGCATTAAATTCGCCAGCCACGACCAGCAAAAACAGTTGGTCAAGCTGCCGTATCGACTCGGCCAAAGCGGCCCGATCTTCGTCCGACGCATTTGATGTGGCGAGTGCTTCGCGCAAGTCGCCGAGGACAGCACGGGTGCGCTGAACGATTTCCTGTTGTTCTGAGTTGAGAATATCCACTTCCATTATGCTGAACCTTACAGACAAACTGTTTTTTTTGCCAAAAAGAGTGACAAAACTATGCGTCACTATGCGGTCTATTTGACTCTATTCGATAAAGAGTGTCACGTAAGAACGGTGTAAATTCGGTGTAGCCTACATGCCCTGCAAGATCGGCCGCTATCTGCTATCCTAAAGATGAAGAAAGAAGAAGAAAGTGATAGAGGAGTATAGATGAGTAAACATATTGGTATTTTGACGGCCGGAGGGGATAGCCCCGGTCTAAACGCAGCTATTCGAGGCATCGGCAAAGCCGCTCTCCGCAAAGATATGCAAGTGACCGGTTTCTTGGATGGCTTTCGTGGTCTGACCGAAAACCGTAGCATCCGACTAGACAAAAAAGCGTTGTCTGGCATCTTAACGGTGGGCGGCACTATTTTAGGCACAAGCCGCATGAAGCCACACAAGATGCTGATGGGCGGCCGGACACGAGACATGACCGACACGATTGTCGAAAATTACAATCGCCACCACTTAGATTGTCTCATTTGTCTGGGGGGCGGCGGCACGATGAAAAACGCTTATCGACTGCACCAAAAAGGGCTGAACGTGCTATCACTACCCAAAACAATTGATAACGATGTATGGGCGACCGACCGCACCTTTGGCTTCGACACCGCAATCGGCATCGCTACCGAAGCGATTGACCGCCTGCACAGTACCGCACACAGCCATCATCGCATCATCGTTGTTGAGGTGATGGGGCATAACACTGGCTGGCTGGCATTGGGTGCTGGCATCGCGGGTGGGGCAGATGTGATCCTGATCCCCGAAATTGCGTATGATGTGCAAAAGGTGGCTGATGCGATTTTGCGACGGGTGCGGCGCGGCAGCCATTTTAGCATTGTGGCGATTTCAGAAGGGGCGATGAATAAGCAATTGTCCCCGCGCTTCCATGCGGCCGAACAGCGTAAGCACGCGGCGCGTGAAGCGATGGACAAAGAGGCAAAAGCGGCCGCATCGGCCGAATTAGACATTATCGAGCAAGAGCGCAAAGGACACACATTGCGTGTCAGCAACCAATTGGAAGAACTGACTGGGCTAGAGTCGCGGGTGACGATTCTGGGACACGTGCAGCGCGGCGGCACACCGTCGGCCGCTGACCGGTTGCTTGCCAGCAAATTAGGCACGGCCGCGGCCGAATTGGTGGAGCAAGGCACGTATGGCGTTCTCGTGGCAGATCGCGGCGATAGCTACGAGGCTGTCCCGCTCGAACAAGCTGTCGGCCGTCGCAAAGTCGTCCCACTCGACCACCCCTGGATCGCCACGGCACGGCGCATCGGCACGTGCTTAGGCGATAAGTAGGAAGTGACGAATGACGAGTGACGAGTGACGAATGGTGTGCTGCATTGTTTGATCGCGTCACTGTGATGACCATAAACACAAAATTGAACGTGCATATAGCGATTTGCATCATCTTCAACTCGTCACTCGTCATTCGCAACTCGTCACTAAAAAACATGGTTACACAATTTACCCCTTATACGGACTACACAGAATACGCGCCCGATGAAATGCGGACGCGGGCGCAAGCGTTTTATGCAGAGATCAGACGGCGGCGCACGGTACGCGATTTTTCGGATAGACCTGTACCGCGTGACATTATTGAGACGTGTTTGCTGGCGGCCGGAACAGCACCAAGCGGAGCGAACTTGCAGCCGTGGCAATTTGTGGTTGTCTCAGATGGCGCGATCAAGCAACAGATTCGGGACGCGGCCGAGGCGGAGGAGCGCGCGTTTTACAACGGCCGTGCGCCAGAAGATTGGCTGGCTGCGCTTGCGCCACTTGGCACAGATGAGAACAAAGCGTTTCTCACGACTGCCCCTTATTTGATCGCTATTTTTGCCAAAGCGTATGATGTGCTGCCAGATGGCACGAAGGTGAAAAATTATTATGCGGCCGAGTCGGTCGGTCTTGCTACCGGGATGCTGATCACAGCATTGCATCAGGCGGGGCTGGCAACGCTGACGCATACGCCCAGCCCGATGGGATTTTTGAATACGGTGCTGGAGCGGCCGAAAAACGAACGCGCATTTATTCTGCTGGTGGTGGGCTACCCGGCGGCCGATGCGGCCGTTCCCATCCACGCCATGCAGAAAAAACCGCTCGAAGAAATCGCTATCTTTTTGTGATCATCGGGTATCGTCAAACAAATAAATACAGACGCACCGCTTAATATAGAGACGCACCGGCGGTGCGTCTCTACATAATCAATTTAGGATTTTCGTGTAGAGAAATGGGTGCTGATGCCCAATGTGCCGACTAGGAGGGCGACTAAGAGGTGCATCGTGGGTGCTTGTGCTGTGCCGGTTGTCAGCGTCACGGCCGTTGGTTGGGCATCTGCCAGTGCGACCATTTGATTGACGGCCGTCACCACTTCTAATTGTGAGAAATTGCAGTGTCCGTACACATCTATGGCTGTATACGCATAGTTTGCCGTACTGCCATTAGCGGCCACTTTGTCTGCATAAATATCGTTGTGCCATGCGGGGACAACGGGATCGGCCGTCGTGTGCATCGTCACCATTGGCACAGCCAACTGCCCCGATGTGCGGTATTGCTCGTTGAGCAGTGTCAGTGCGTTGGCATCGGCCGTAAACCGTGCCACACCCGCATTGAGCGCCACATCATCGGCCGAACCAGCATACACACGCGCCTGATTGTCATACGGATTGCCGCCAAGCTGGGCGGTCGCATCGTTGACGCTAAAGACGTTGTACCACAGCACTTGGGCGATGGAGGCGGCCGCGGTGGTCGGATCGGCCGTGTCATACGGAATCCCCGCCACTGTCAAATACGTTGTGATCGTTGCCAGATTGGCCGGATCGCTCAAAACAGGTGTGATGGTCGTGGCAAAATAGTTGTCCCAATCTGCTTGGAGCGTGTCGGGGATATTGATCGGCGAACCGGGCATCAGACCGGGAAAGAAGTAGTCGAACAGCACCCGTGCATCTCCCAAATAGTTGACTTGGGCGGCAAAATCGCCAATCGGGCCACACATCGACAACCCGGCCGCAAAGGTGGTGGGGTTTTCTTCGACGGCGAGTGTGGTGATGATGCCTCCCTCGGAGAAACCGATGAGGAAAACACGCTCTGGGGCTGACTGCGCGGCCGTAAACAGGTCGATCAGGTCGAGCAAATCAGCAATGCCTTCGCGCACGGCGAGACCGTTGCGGCTATAGCTGGTGGTGGCGAACGCATATCCTTGCAGGTTGGCAAAGGCGGCGAGTTGTGCGCCCTCGGCCGGAAGGGCTAACGGCGCGTCTGGCGCAACATACCCGTGTGCGTACAGGACAAGTGTGCCGTTCCAAGTGGTGAAGTCGGGCATACAAATTTGGTAGAGCGCACCGCTTGTTTGTGTGCCGGTGGTGCAGGCGCGGGAAGGGGCGGCCGTGGCTGTTTGCACACCGATCCCAACCATTAAAAGTAACGCGATAAAGACAAAACGCAGTCGTTTGTTCATTTTATTTTCTCCATGTTTTTACTATTTCAGGACGCTTATATCGCAAGGAGTGCCAATCCTCATTTCATGTTATGTTATACCAGCAAGTGGGTTTGCTGAACTTTGAATAACAAACTGTCGATCTCGGTGTCGGGATAGGGGGATGCGCCGATGGGATCAAAGATGCTGGCTTCGTTGCCGACGAGTGTGTGGCACAGATTGAGAACGCCGAGCGACAGCACATCGAGGTCGTAGCCGCCTTCGACGATAAAGACGATCCGGCCGTCGCACAGCTCTTTTGCCCACGTGTGCAAATGGTTGATCATGCGCGTGTAGCCGTTTAGCGTCAGGTTGCCGTTTGCCAATGGATCGCGCCAGTGAGCATCAAATCCGGCCGACACCAAGATCAATTGCGGCCGGAAATCAGTCAGCAATGGCTCGATCACACAGCGCATCAAATCGTCGTAGCCATCGTCCCCCACGCCTGATGGCAGGGGAATGTTGACCGTTGTGCCGTTGCCGTTGCGCTGCCCCACTTCGTCGATATTGCCGGAGCCGGGATAAAATTGACGGCCGTAGATGTGCATCGACGCGAACCACACATCTTTGTCTGTGTAAAAAATTTCTTGTGTACCGTTGCCGTGATGCACATCGAAGTCGATGATAGCGACACGCTGAATCGCATGGTTGGCTTGGGCGTGGCGGGCGGCTACGGCGATGTTATTGAACAGGCAAAACCCTTCGACTGATTGTGACCCGGCGTGATGACCGGGCGGCCGCACGATAGCGACGGCATCATCGACTTGTCGATTTAGCACGGCATCGACGGCCGCACAGCACGATCCGGCCGCGAGAACGGCCGCCTGATACGTTTCGGCCGTTGTATACGTGTCTGCGCCGATCATGCCGCCACCCTGCAACGACGCTTGCGTAACCAATTCGATTTGCTGCCGCACATGCACTCGCCCCAATTCATCCCATGTCGCCGCACGGGGAGGCAGCACTGTCATTTGTTTCAGCACATCGGCCGCGACCAGCCTGTCCCAGACGGCCGTCGCCCGTCCCGCATGTTCGGGATGCCCCGCTTGCGTATGTTTTAAGCCCGGTGCAAAAATCAATCCTGTTGTCATGCTGCTCTCAACTTTCAAACTTTTAACCTCTTAACTTTTTAACCTCTCCCAATCACAAATTAAACAATGCCATTTGACGCGGTGGCAGACTGCCTTCTAATTTGAGCAGCCACGCCTTTGTATTGACACCATCTGGTGCATTATACCCGCGCAAATTGCCCCGACTGCCGATCACCCGATGGCACGGGAGAACGATAGGCATGGGGTTGGTGGCGTTGGCACGGCCGACGGCGCGGGCGGCGTTTGGGTTTTTCAGTGCCTTTGCAATCTGTCCATACGTGCGCGTCTCGCCATACGGGATCATATCGACTAAGCGTAACACATCTGCCTGAAACGGAGTCAATACCCGCCACTCAATCGGTAGCTCAAATGAATGGCGTTCGCCGCCTAGATATTGATCGAGTGCCAGCAAAAACGGGGTGACAGCTTCGACAGAATCGGTGACGACAGAGTTGCCCACGCGCTGCGCCAGTTCCTGTTTGAATTGTATGAGGGAACGGCCGACGCTGACCCCGATCAGCCGATCTTCCCACACCGCCACATGGATCGCGCCCAACGGTGTGCCGGGGCGTTCGCCGATGTGAACGGTGTGCATCGAGCTATCTGCCATTAATCAGACCGTGTTCCTACTTCCACGCCTGCCAGCCGTTCGACCGCTTTTACCAGCGCGTGATTGCCTTCGCCTCCCAGCCCGGTCGCTTGCAGAGCGCGATAAAATTGAAAGATGAGACTGGTGCTGGGCAGCGAAACCCCTAGCTGGTCGGCCGCTTCTAGCACGAGGCGAATATCTTTTGTCTGCCAATCAATGGTGAAACCGGGCTGCCAATCGCGTTCTTTCATCTGGGGCGCACGATTGGACAGTGACCAACTCGCGGCCGCGCCACCCGACACGGCCGCCAGCGTTTTCTCTAGGTCTAGCCCGCCCGCTTGGGCAAACACCATCGCTTCGGCGACTCCCTGCATCGTTGTCACCACCAAAATTTGGTTGACCAATTTGACCATTTGCCCCGCGCCCAATTCGCCGACGTGCGTAATCGTCCGCCCCATCGCATGAAGGTATGGATCGGCGCGTTGCACTTGCGTTTCGTCGCCGCCGATCATGATGCTCAGTGTGCCGTTCTTCGCCCCTTCGCTGCCACCGCTAATCGGTGCGTCGAGCATGTGTGCGCCTTTTTCTGCCAGTGCTGCGCCCAGCGTTTTGGTCGCGTGGGGGCTGATTGTTGAGTGGTCGATGATCAGTTGTCCCGGCCGGACTGCTTCCAGCACCCCATTTGCCCCTGTCATCACCGCCTCGACATCTTCTGTTGCGCCTACACAAATGAAGACAATATCGCACCGTTCTGTCACATCGGCCGGGCTGGCGGCCGGGGTTGCCCCCAGCTTTAGCAACGGCTCCATGCGGGTCGCGGTGCGATTCCACACACAGACGCGATGCCCAGCCCGTAGCAGATTGGCCGCCATGCCACTGCCCATAATTCCCAAACCGATAAAACCCAATGTTTCATTCATATTTATCCTTTCGCATATCAGCTTGTGGTGCGTTCCCTTTCTGTCGTCCTGACAGGCATGGTCGCCCCGGTTTTTGGGCAGACATAAATAAGAGACTGCCCTTTGCACAAATTATTAAATCGCCACCCCTGTAGTTTAGTCTAACAGGGGGCGGTGTCTAGTTCAAAATATGAGTTGATTGACAAAAGCGTGTCAAATCGGTAAGATGCTGCCGAAAAATTTGAGTGAACAAGCCAATAACAATAAGGTAGTCTGCACTGTGTTTGAAATAAATAAAACATACGCGAATCGCAACGGAAAGTATACTGTTCTCGCTATTAATGGGCCAAAAATGCTCGTGCGTTACGAAGATGGCAAAGAAGCCAATCTTCGAATGAATATGCAAGAGCGCATTTGGGAAAATATCTTGGCCGAACAGGAGGCTGCGGCCGCCAAGCAAAAGAAAAAAGTGAGCCGTCATGGGCCCAAGGTTAGCTTCTACATCAAGACATTGAGCATTTCGGAAGAAGCTGACTTGGCGATCCCTGGACTAAAGAAACGACAATGTATCGCGCAGTTAGATGCCAATTTCCAAATCGGCGACCGCTTGGTTTACTATGCGGTTGAGTCGAAAAAGTTTTTTGCCGTGGCGACGATTACGGCCGAGCCGAAAAAAGGCAAGGCGCGTGATTATCTGTTCGGTGAGAATATGGATGGCAAGGTGCATTTGTATCCGATTGATGTCGATGCCCATGTCGTGACCGAGGCGTTAGCTGTTTCTATTGAAAAAGTTGAAATGGAAAGCGTTGCCAACCCGCTCGAACTGTTGATTGAAGCAGACAAATACCATGCGCTTAATGAAGATGATTTTGAGCTGGTAGCGGAAATGGTGATGGAACGCGATGCAGAAGCAGAAGACATGGATGATGATGTCGAGGAAGAGCTGGAACCGGAAGATATTGCCGATTCGATCTTGGGTGCAGAAGGGTAGCACTGGTAGCTGACTGGTCACTTCGATTTGATAAGAGAGGCGCGTAACAGCGTCTCTCGTTGCTTTTATAGGTTTGCTTTTATAGGATAGAAAGTTATGAGCGAAAACATATTGGTTTGCATTGCGTGGCCTTATGCGAACGCAGATATTCATCAGGGAAATGTGACGGGATCGCACCTGCCGGGCGATATTTTTGCGCGGTATCATCGGTTGCGGGGCAATCAGGTGGTGATGGTATCTGGCTCTGATAGTCATGGTACGCCGGTGACGATCAGTGCGGAGAAGCAGGGGAAGACGGTGGAGGCGGTTCTGGATCATTATCATTCGCGTTTTCTCACTTTATTTCAGCGTTTGGGTATCACGTATGATCTGTTTACGACGACGCACACGGAGAATCACGCGGCCGTTTCGCAGGATATTTTTACCAATTTGCTTGAGAATGGTTTTCTATACACAAAAGTGACACAGCAGATGTATTCGGCCGCGGCCGACCGTTTTTTGCCAGATCGCTATGTAGAGGGAACGTGTCCCAATTGTGGATATGAGAGTGCGCGGGGCGACCAATGTGACAATTGCAACACGCTGTTCGAGACTCCGGCCGAATTGGTCAACCCATACAGCGCACAAGATAACAGTGCGCTGGAAATGCGCGAGACGGAGCATTACTTTATCGACCTCCCGAAATTGGCGGAGCAGGGGCTAGATGCGTATTTGAATGATGAGAACAAGGCACATTGGCGGCCGCATGTGATCAATTTTACGCGCAGTTGGCTGGACGAAGGGTTGCTCAGTCGTGCTGTTACCCGTGACATGGATTGGGGCATTCCTGTGCCAGTTGACCGAGAAGGGTTTGACCGCAAAGTGATGTATGTGTGGTTCGAGGCGGTGATCGGCTATTTGTCGGCGACGATTGAGTGGGCAAAGAATATCGGCCGACCCGAGGCGTGGCGCGATTTTTGGTACGATGACGCAGCGCGAAATCTCTATTTCATCGGCAAAGACAACATTCCCTTCCATACGGTGATCTGGCCGGCCGAGCTATTGGGTGTGAAAGGGTTTCGTTCTGAGGATGCTGATGCCAAGCTCAATTTGCCGTATGATGTGCCAGCGAACCAATTTATGAATATGGAGGGGCGCAAAATCAGTGGCAGCCGTAATTGGGGCGTGTGGATGCTGGAAGCACTGGATCGGCATGATCCTGACCCGCTACGCTACTATTTGACGGTGACGATGCCAGAGTCGCGTGACAGCGAATGGACGTGGCAAGGGTACGTCAATCGCGTTAACACAGAATTGATTGCGAATTGGGGAAATTTGGCGAACCGTGTGCTGAAGATGACAAAACGGTACTTTGGCGGCGTAGTGCCTGATCCGGGTGAATTGGATGAGCGTGACCGTGCTTTGCTGACGGCCGTCGATGCGTCATTTGCGACGATAGGCGCGTTGTATGATAGCTGTCATTTCCGGGCGGCCGTGCAGGAAGCGATGCACATTTCGACGCTGGTCAATCAATATCTGGAAGCGACTGAACCCTGGGTGACGGCGAAAACAGATATGGCACAAACGGCGAAAGCGATTTATGTGGCGTTGCAAGCGATCAATGGTTTGAAGGTGTTGTTTGCGCCCGTCCTGCCATTTACGAGCCAGCGATTGCACGAAATGATGGGCGAAACGGGGCAATTGTTTGGCACAGGTGTGATCGAAACGTTGGCAGAGACGGAGCGGACGCATACGGCGTTGACGTATGATGCGACTGACGCAATCGGGACATGGGCGCGGCACGAGATCGAGATCGGCCGGACGTTGCCCAAGCCATCAGCCCTTTTCAAAAAGTACGATGACAGCGTGGTTGAAGATGAGATCGGCCGATTAGGCGGTTGAAGTAGACAAAAAAGATACCTTTTCGGTATATTTTCTATATCACGGTGAAAACGCTCAATCAGATGGCGTGTGGTGATGAAATTGAATGTAAACACGGAATGAAGCATCATACTTGTGGCTGGTCACGGCCGTTGTTATGGAGATTTCGGAAGAGTGGTTGACAAGCAAGGTCTACCTGAATCTTGAGCGCGGCTCAAATTGAGATGACCAGATAACGTAAATAAGCGAATCCGTGTTGGTTGGGGTTTTGGAAGGGGCGATTTCTCTTTCTTCAGGTCACGCTAACACTTTCGAGAGTATGCGGAATTTATAGAAAGAATGTTGCATGATCATGATTAGCAAAGTCGAAGTTACCCACTTCGGCTTTTTTGATCCCTAAATTCAAAAAGGAAAAACAACATCAAACCGCGTCCCATTTTCTACATGGACAGAAACATCGGCCGCCAATTGATCTGTCATTAGCTCTATCAATTGAAAACCAGTCGAGCCATCCATCGGAAATATATCGACATCAGACAAGCCGATCCCGTCATCTATTACACTGATTTGCACTTGATCTGACTCGTGACGGCCGATCACTTGCAACGTGCCGCGCCCATCAGGAAACGCATACTTGAGCGCATTTGACACCAACTCATTCACAATCAACCCACACGTAATCGCACGGTCAATATCCAGCTTAATCGCCGATACATCCACCACCAACAACACATCAAGTCGATAAGTCCGGCCGATCTCCTTGATCAACTCGTGCATATATATCTCCAAATCAATCTCGGCTAAATTGCTGCTCTCTCGATGCAATTGATCGTGGATCAACGCCATCGACTGCACACGATTGATCACCTCCCGCAAACTATCTTTCTGTGCGCTCTCTTTCACCATGCGCCCCTCCACACGCAGCATACTGATGATCACTTGCAAATTGTTTTTGACGCGATGATGTACTTCGCGTAGCAATAGACTCTTGTCTTCGGCCGACTGCCGTAGCTGCTCACGACTGTGTGCCAATTGCGTAATATCCCGTGCCTCAATAATCATCATATCAATCTGACCATCATCAGCCATAACCGGGGTCAAAATTACATCAGCAACCAATTGGGGTATCGCGGGTAACGATAAAGACATCTCTTGCCGCGCCATCGAACTATTTGCATGAACGGCCGCCAACATATCTTCTAATGCCGACTGGATCAGCGGGAAAGGAGTAAACACATCCACCTCCCATATTATTTGCCCCACAATGCGGCTACGAGATGCACCACTAATCGCTGTCACCCGGTCATTTACATCTAAAATGAGACCTTCAGGCGAGAGCGCGGCCGCAAAATTAGACGAATCATTGAACAATGTCTTAAACTTCTTCTCCTCCTGCTTCGACTTTATCGCCACTGTACGCAACTGCTCAGTCACATTCATTAAGTGCGTCACATTGCGCCCTTCCACAAACAACATATTGATGTGATCCTCGTCATTCAGTACCGGTGAAAAGGTGACATCAAATGTCTGAGCTTGCCCCCTAACGCGCCCTGTTAACTCTATCCGTCCCGAATGCCCAGCTTTGGCATTCGCAATCACATCCTTCACTTTTTGAATGTCCAGATCATCCTCTTTAATAGCAAAAATACGCCAAACGGGCAAACCCTGTAACACTTGTTTTGTTACGCCCAATTCGACCAAAGCAGTCTGATTTACATCAATAACCGCCCCATGCTCATCCAAAATAGCAATAAAATCATAACTCTCATCAAACAGCTTTCTAAAGCGGCGTTCGCTACTCCGTAATGCCTGCTCTGTTCTCTTTTGTTCTGATACATCTTTAATCGTTGCCAACGTATGTGTAAATGTACCATTCCCGTCCACTTGATTGGTTGCAGAAAATAGCACGTCAATGACCCGGCCGTCCTTTTTTATCATCTGATAGGGTAGATTTTCTGCATATCCTTTGTTGAAATGCATTGGCACATCTATCGTTATCGCTTGTTTCATAGATGCTTCAGTAAAAAATCTTGCCACAGTACAATCAATCACTTCATCTCGTTCATACCCCATTACAGATAGCCAATAATCATTTACATCAATAATAATGCCTTCCGCATTGACTGAGTGCATCATAATCGGCGATTTGTTATACAGAGTTCGCAATCGCTTCTCGTTTTGTTTAATGACAGCCTGCATTTTATTGCGCTCTGTTACATCGACAATGGTTGCCAATGAATGATCCGATATGCCATCATCTCCCTTCGTCAATACCCCAGAAAGTAATACATCGATAATCTCCCCATTTTTGCAAACAAATTGGTAAGCAATGTCCTTGACATACCCTTGCTTGAAAAAGAGTGGCAAAGCCACCTCGATTGCATATCGTTGTGATGCCTCAGTCAAAAAATCAGTTGAACGACGGCCGATCACATCTTCCCGTTCATACCCAAACATCTGCAACCAATAATCATTCACATATACCAGCTTGCCCTCCTTATCAATAGAATGCATACCGACAGGCGTGTTGTTATAAAGTTTCCGAAAAGTTTGTTCGTTTTGCTTTAACTGTGCCTCGCGTTGCAATTGAATAGATATATCTCGTGCAAATCCGGTACGATACGCAATGCCATTGTGTATGGCTAAGCCAATCGACACCTCAACTGGGAACACCGATCCATCTTTGCGCTTTTGGCGACTGCGTATCAAATGAGTTTCTCCTACGGATAATCTCCTTGCAGTTTCCTCCATCGCGTCTAAATTCCAATCAGGATCTATGACATCAATTGAACAGCCGATAAGCTCATCACGTTCATACCCTAACTGCTTCAGACCTGCCTGATTGATATACACTAGTTTACCGTCCATATCAAAAGCCAAAAACGTGTCAGTTGACTGATCGATTACACTTTGAAACCATTGCTCACGTTGACGTAACGCCTCCTCTGCCATCACCCGCTCTGTTATATCTGCAATCACCGCCAGATACCGCTCGATCTCACCTGCCTCATTGCGTATCACCGCCACATCTACTTGGGCGTGTAATATACGACCGTCTGCACGTATATATCGTCGTTGTGTCGTTGCCCGTGCCTCTGTTACCTCCCCTAACGTGGTCATAAAAGCAAGACAGTCATCAATATCATCTGGATGCGTAATATCCATCCATGTTTTACACCGCATTTCTGCCTGCGTATACCCCCACATCACGGCCGCTCGTTTATTGGTCGAGAGAATACGGCCGTCTATACCCACCGTCCAGACACCCGCCGGAATCATATCAAGAGCCAATAATTGATCTTCAAAAGAGTGATTATTTATTGTCATTAATCCTACCAATCTCATCGTATAGACTCAACGATAAAAGTAGCATACCACACTTGATACTTTTGTGATTTCTATTCAGTTTGCTTCAATTTAAGGGCTCGAATGACACTATTATTTTAGCGATTATTCACTTTACGACTCAACCTGATAGGTAATGAATTAATAAGCAAGG
>CALECP010000244.1 GCA_937949915.1 uncultured Anaerolineae bacterium | reverse complement strand
AAAGGGGCGCAGTTAATTGCGCCCCGATTTTAGATCGGTTCGGTAATGGTGAAGTGGGAGAGATGTGGTTTGTTGGGGTTGGAGGAGGGTATTTCGCTCAACACTCGCTATCTCTTGCTTGTGCTAATAAGCGTTTCGTTTTAGCGATTTCTGTTTCAATTCCTACTGCTTCAAAAAGGATAAGCGCTTGTTCCAACGCTTTAATCGCGGTCAGAAAATCACCCTGATCGAGATATAGCTCGCCATACGCCTGCTGCACATGCGCTTGTATGGAGCGATCTTCTGTTCCATCTACGGCTTGATGTGCTTCGTCAAAATAGCGTTTAGCCTGTTCCCATTTTTGCTGGCGGCTGGCAACTGTTCCTAAGATCAACAACGCATTGGGCGATATTTTGTCTTCTTCGCAGAGCAAGGCACGTTGAGCATAGTCGCGTGCTTTGGTATCGTCTCGGCCGCTATCAAGCCATGCCTGTCCCAGATTGAGAAAGAACACAGCCCGATAAAACACGTTCGCACTATACTCAAAGTCAGACGAGATACGTTCACCTAGTTCGATGGCCGCATTGGGTTTGGCAGCGAGAATGTAGAAAAATAGCAGGTTGAGTTGGGCGATGTTGGCTAGGTAGGTGTCACCGTATTGAGTAAATGCTTCGATTGCATCGTGCCATGCTTTTTCGGCCGCTTCAAATTGCTCGGAGCGCGAAAAAACCGTTGCCAGATCGAGATACAATCTGCCTTGTAACCGTTTATCTTTGATCTGCTGGGCAATGGTGAGGGCGACACGGAGGTGCCTCTCTGACCGATCCAAATTACCACGGCCGAACTCTTCCATACCTTGCAATCGTTCTAATTCGCATTGTGCTTTTTCTACTTCAAAGCGTAGTTGTGTGAGATTGCTTAGTCGTTCGTGGGCGATACCACGTTTGAGATATACCCCGACTAAGCCAGCTATGATACGAATTCCGATATCTTCGGCTTGTGTGTATTTTTCCAGTGCTTCGGTCATGCCGTCGATCTCTAATGTGAAGTCGCCGTTCAAGACCATCGCATCAAATTGCAGCTTGGTATCCGGCCGCCATACGATTTGTTCGATCACGTCTCGGCCGCGTTCTAGATCACCATTTAGTCGCATCAAATCCGCACATAAAACCGCCCACATCTCTTGTGTGGCTGGCGTGGCAAACACTCCTGGATTGATATTTTGGAATAGATTGAGCGCAGCGATAGCTTGCCCTTGTTCAATCTCATGTGCTTGATGTTGATGCCATAGCAACACGGCCGATTCTACGTCCCCCGCTTCGATCAAATGATAGCAGGCGGCTGTGAATTGTCCCATATCGCTCCGTTTGAGTGCGGCCGATTGATGGAGTGCTGCACGATGTTCTGGTGTCGCTGCATCGCGCAGTGCATGGATGATGTAGGCGGCCGGTTCAACAGTGTCATTCTGATGGCGGATCACTAACGCATTTTGTAATAAGCGTCCCAATGCAGTAGACAATGACTCCTCAATCTGCAACATCATGATCGGAATCGGCCGCCGATAAACGCTCATCTGCATCAACAATGTGCGTTCTTGCGAGGGCAATTGCAGCCAGATGCGTGTAAACAAATTGACGGCCGTTTCCCCTTGCATCATCGCTTGCAAAAGTGCATCTTGTACAATGCCTAATTTAGACAAAGTGACCAAGAGGCGCAACAGGCGGGGGTTGCCAGATGAAAGTGTGTACCATGACTGTAATAGATCAGGATCAAGATCAATTTGCTGCCCCTGCACAAGTTGCTGGCACTGTACGGCCGTCAGCCCCTTGATGATGATCTCAACCGTATCTTCGAGCAAGATAGCGCCGATCTGTAATACAGGAGCTGCATTTTTCAGTTCGCCCAAGATAGCGGTAAAATGGGGGCGCTGTTCCAATGCGATCAAATGATCAACCGAATCGAGGCAAATGAGCAATGATGTGGATTGCAATCGTGCAAGATCAGTTCGCAGCAGACTCAAAATAGGAATAAGGTCAATCGTTTCATGCGCGTTAGTTAATAAATGCTGCCACAAGGCATAGGCGTTGTGGATGGTGAGAAAGTTGGCGAGTTCAAACAGAAAGGCTTGTAGAGTATCATTAATGCCGGGTCGAACGGTGAGCCAAAAAATAGCCTCGCTTTCCCACTGTGCGACCACGGCCGCCCCCACAACGCTCTTGCCCACCCCAGGCGCACCGAGCAAACCTACGCTCGCCCCCTGTCTGAGATGATATAGCAATTGGTCACGAAGCGTGTCGCGACCGGCCAGATCAACCTGATAAGGTGGCTGTTCTAAATTGAGATTCGGCCGGTGCATCTGAATAAACAGACGAGAAAATACGACGATAGCTAGGTCTTGGTGGCGGTGGTAGGTTGCTCTACTCATCGCAAAATATGCAGGCTCACCACTTAATGGATCATCGGTATAAATATATTCGACTGTACGCGGCCGGAAACGTTCATGAAAATACCGTGCATCCAGCAGCACATGAGCATATACCCAAGCTGATTCTCCCTTTTTGAGATTCTTCTCCTCTCGCGCTTGCATTAAAATAATGTCACGATCACGTTGTACATCTTCTAATAGTTGATCAAGCGTTTTCTTCAATCGCTTCTGGAGCATCTCGCCCCGCCATCGTATTGCGTGTCGGCCGTGATGCGGCCGTTTCTGCTCAAAAAAATAAGATGCAGCCAATAACGAATGCGCCCCCAGCCAATCCGCGTCCTTTACGTTTTCCAACGCTTCTTGCACACACTTTTCAAATCGATTCAATCCCATCACATATCACCTCTCTCATCGGCCGGATTAGATAAAACCCCAACTATGAGACTTTTTTCGTTTTTTTGAGACAAACAAATTTCTCACTCGCTTACAATCGTACCATAGGGTGATACCAGACAAAGTTAATAGAGAAGAGAGGTGCTGCAAACCAATGGCACCAGCCATATTCAAAATAATCGCCCAGTTAAGACCTTAGATTTGGAGACCGATAAAAATGTTTACTCAAAAATCAAATACACTTCTACTAAACGTGATCCTGTTTCTAGCAACATTGTTTGCCACACTTTTACTCAACATTCCAGCCACACAAGCAGGTGCTTGGAATGTTCTCCCACCATATTCCCCTCCAGCATCACCTGATGAAAACTGCCCACCAGATGTTATCAGCTACATTTGGGAAGCCGATTTTGACTTCAATACCACATTCGATGGGCTGTTGTCTATCACAATTACATGTGCGCCTAATCTTGTACAATCGCTTACAGTTACACAGCCGATTTTATGTGAGCCTATTGGGGCAGTTGATATTTATAATGGGCAATTACATTTGGATGGTGGTCATTTAGCGTGTGTTTTCCCTTCGGTTAATGCACTTGTAGAGGCACAATTACCGGGCTATACCTTGCCGTCACATATCGAATACACTGAGTTCATTTGGTGGGTAGACTATCTTCAAACAGCAAATCCAAGCACAATGAAGACGCATACAACGCACTCGCTTGTCGCCCACCCCAATTTTGATCTGGCATTATCATCTCAAGCTATCTTTACTGCATTTGATGAGCCACATGAAACATTTTTCGATTATATTCCTTATAAAAACAATAGGGCGACATACAATACGAATGTTGCTATGCGCCATTATCAGGGCATCCTGACAGAAGGAACACAGTTCACGCATTTTGTCGATAATGCTCTTGTAGGGGAACATTCGTGTCCATTGAGCGATAAATTATGTGGGTTTAATTATCAATTAGAGGGTGATGTGCCATTTACAATAGGCAGCGCAGAGATGCAGGGCAGCATCATCGACGATCTGTATATCGATCCACCTGTCGCAATCTGGGTTAATTAAGGCTAGGAGAAGTAAGGGAGGAGAAACCTGTTGACTCGGCCGGATCAATGATCCGGCCGGGTCTTTTTGATCCCACCCATTTGCGGAAATGTGCTTGTTATTGGATTCGCAAGTTTGAACATAGTTGCTTGGCAACAATAGTTATCAAGAGACAAAACCATAATTATTGAGACAATCTAGATATATCTCGTTTTACGCTATTTGTAAGAAGCACACACGCTTTGAAAAAATGATGACCTTTGACAAAGGAGAAAAAAGACATGACTAACAATACAAATGGCTTAAACAATCAAGCACAGAGAATTGCCCTCTTAGGCGCGATCATCACCATGACGATTCTAATGGTTTTGCTGACAGGGCGTTTAACTTACGCAAGGCAACTTGATACAGAAAACGTTAAGCAGGTTGCACACAAAGCGGAAACTGAAGAAACCTCTCGTGATGACACAATGCCAGAAGTACCTATGACAGACGTACTATCACTTCCGCCATGTGATGATGTGATCATACGCCCTCTCACAGTAACAGTAGATCGAGAAACCGGTGTTGTGACTATGACCGTAGATTGGATTGCAGAATCTATATCAGAGACGGTAGAAGTCCACATTGATGTGCTAACGGTAACTACCGAAGTCGTAAATGACAACGGCATCACTAAAACGATTAGAACGCCTAACTTTATTACCGGTACAGCAACGACCACCGATACAGCAACAAATGTCCTGACATGGACAACACAACTCGAACCCGGAATCTATGTTATCCAGATCACGATAATCATTGATGGAAAGTGCGTGATATATCATTTCCATACTCTATATGTGAACCCGCCCGAGGAAGACGATTGCAAACCTGACATCGACTATATCATCACGGTAAATGATGACGGGACGATGAGTGTCAATGGCACTTGGAGTGTTCAAAACACAAGTGGGCTGACATTGATCTATCAGATACTGGATGAAAGCGGACAACTGATTGCAACATTCTCAGAACATCATGCAGGCAGCGATGGAACATTCTCGTGGATGAGTAGCACGCTGCCCGCAGGAGAATATACGCTCGTCATTGACGTTGTTGCTGATGAGCCGTGCATCGACTTTGGTTATGTGTGGGTCGAGCAGTTTTGGATTGAATCTATTGAATGTTCGGGTGTGACTGCAACCATTGTTATGACCCCACTACAGACAACAGTCAATGGTACGTCAGGAGCAGATGTAATCGTTGGTAACGCGCTGGATAACATTATCAATGGGCGTGGCGGCAATGATATTATTTGTGGATTGGATGGCGATGATACGATCAATGGTGGCGGAGGTAATGACACGATACATGGCAACGCTGGCAATGATACGATCAAGGGGCAAGGCGGTGCGGATCGCCTGTTTGGAGACGATGGCAGTGATGAAATAAGCGGTGGTGCGGGCGACGATATTGTTTGGGGACTGTCTGGTGATGATTGGTTATATGGCAATGCAGGCAATGATTTTGTCGATGGAGATATGGGCAACGACCATATATATGGCGGTAGCGGCGACGACATAATGGATGGCTTTTCCGGTGATGACAAAATGTATGGAAGTAAAGGCAATGATCACATCAACGGCGGCACAGGTAACGACAGTCTATATGGCGGTGGTGATGATGATACGTTGATTGGCTGGTCTGGCGACGACATTCTGCGTGGCAACGGAGGTATTGACACGTTGGATGGCGGTGATGATACCGATGACTGTATAGGTGAAAGTGAGGTGAATTGCGAGTGAAGTAAGATCAACGTATTAGCCTATCCAAACAAGGTCTAAGTCGAGGGGATCAAGAAGCGTTGACGATTCGTCAGCGCTTCTTTTTTTTGTCAAAATTCTATTTTGTGCAGAACAAAGCAATGCTGTCCTCCTCCCCACCAGTTTGAAATTGCTAATCTCTATAAGATTGTTAGCAAGATGGCGAGGAGTAATAATGCGATTGCAAACAGCAGCGCAAACCGATTTGCCATGATCGCTTGGAGGAGGGGTTGTTGTTGGCTGGTAGGTGGTTCAGGAGGCGGCAGAGCAGCATCGGCGAAGAATACATCGGACAAAGCGGCAATTGAATCGGGGCGGTCATCGGGGTGCATGGCCATCGCCCATTGCACGGTGTTGCTCAATTTTGGGCTTACGTCTGGGTTGAGTTCGTGGATCGGCCGCATGGCACGGGGGTTGAGAAAACGCGCTTTTGCTTCTGAGGGCGCACGGTTGGTGAGTAGATGATACAGCGTCGCCCCGAAGCTGTAGATGTCTGAACGCACATCAGTATGTCCGCCATCGCCACCATATTGCTCTAGCGGTGTGTATAGGGCAGTTCCGCGCCCTTGCATCATCGTCAGCGTACGCAAATCGTCGGTTAATAGTAGCTTTACCAACCCGAAATCGACGAGTTTTATACGGTTGTCTGGGGTAAGTTTGATGTTGGCTGGCTTGATGTCTCTGTGGAGAACGGGTGGGTACTGCTGATGCAGGTAAGAGAGTGCGTCTATGATTTGCTCCGCCCACCCCATCACCATTTTTGGCGACAATAACTGGTCTTGCTGAATCGATTCGTCTATCAATTGTTTTAAGTCTGAACCCGGCACATAATCCATGACCAAGTATTCGCGTTGGTCGTCGGTAAAGAAGTCGGAGACACGTGGTAGGTTTGGGTGGTCGAGTTGGGCGAGAATGCTGGCTTCTTGCAGGAATTGGTTGTGCAGTTGTTGTCGGGCTTCGGCCGTAGATTGTGGGTCTGGCTGAATTTCTTTGACAGCACACACACGGCCGGGTAGCCGCAAATCTTCGGCACGATAGACGCACCCCATGCCACCATGGCCAACGAGGTCGGTGATGTGGTAGCGTTCGCGTAGAACGGTGTTTTCTGTATGCGGCGATAACATGATGATGGTAAATGATAGCATTGAAAAGAGAACAGCTTATGCAAATGGGGTGATTTGCCTCTATTTTGCTATCTTTACTAGACTCCAATTTACAATTAGCGAATGTCAGTCTATTATAACAGTGACAAATAAAAATTGAGGAAAGCGTATGAATCAACAACCAGTCCTTTATGTCCGCGAAGGTGAATTAGCGGGACAAAGCCTCATCATTGATGTCGATGATTTCATGATCGGCCGTGGCAACACGTGCGATCTCACGCTTCCAGAAAGACAGGTGTCACGCCATCACGCACGGATTGTGCATGAAAAAGGCGGGTATTACGTTTATGATCTGGGTAGCAAAAATGGAACACATCTCAATGGTAAACGGGTAGACGGCACGGCCGAGCTGCACGATGGCGATGAATTACAAGTAGCATTAGCTGTCAAATTGGTGTTTATCGGCACCGATGCGACTGTCCCGCTCGAATTTGAACAACCGAATCCTGAAAAGCGGCTTGTTTTAGATGAATCAAGGCGCACTGTGATTTTGCAAGGCAAAGAGCTCGATCCACCGTTGTCTTTATCGCAATTTAATTTGCTGAAAAAGCTATATGATTCTGATGGTTCTGTGTGTGATCGGGATATGATCGTTAGCTCGGTGTGGCCCGGCACAGAAGGGTATGGGGTTTCGGAGCAGGCGATTGATGCACTTGTGCGTCGCTTGCGAGATCGCTTGCGTGAGCTAGATAGTGAGTATAACTATATTGTCACGGTGCGTGGTCATGGCTTCCGACTAGACAATGAAATGATGATGTAATTTCGTTGGGCAAGGGCGCATCTTTGTGATC
>CALECP010000243.1 GCA_937949915.1 uncultured Anaerolineae bacterium | reverse complement strand
CCAGCGATTCCGTCAGTCGATGATGCGAAAGAAGCGGTAGCAGGTCTCGTACCAGATGTGCCAGCGATTCCGTCAGTCGATGATGCGAAAGAAGCGGTAGCAGGTCTCGTACCAGATGCGCCAGCGATTCCATCAGTCGATGATGCGAAAGAAGCGGTAGCAGGTCTCGTACCAGATGCGCCAGCGATTCCATCGGTAGACGACGCGAAAGAAGCAGTGGCGGGTCTTGTACCAGATGCACCTGCAATCCCATCAATAGATGATGTGGCTGATGCAGCAAGTGGCGTTGTCGGTGATATGACAGAAGACGCTAGTTAGGAATAAATAGAGGTTATGGCGAAAGAAGAAAAATTAGAAGTCGAAGGCACGATTATCGAAGCGTTGCCCAATACACAGTTCATGGTTGAGTTGGAAAATGGGCATCAAATTCTTGCCTATCTTTCGGGCAGAATGCGGAAACGTTATATCCGTATTTTGTTGGGAGATCGGGTTAAGGTTGAATTGACACCTTACGATATGACACGCGGCCGGATAACATGGCGTTATCGCAAAGCGCAAACGGCAGGCCACCGTCCGCCCGCTCGTCGTCGCTGATTTTTCAGTTCGCATAAATTAATCAAGATAGAGGTTCTTACGAGAGCCTCTATTTTTTTATGCGTGTTTGATGATAATGGCGATCCAATCTCCGTCTGTTGTCGTCGTTATAATTTCTCCCCCCGCGTCTGTGATGGCGCGGCCGATCTCGGCCGCTTGCACCGCCAATATCCCGCTCAAAATCAACAAGCCATTTGGTTCGACATAATCGAGCAGGCTCTCATTATCGAGCATATCGATCAAAATAGGGCAGAGAATGTTCGCAACAACGACATCGTATTGTTGTTGTGATGGCACGGCCGACAAGCCACCTTGCCGCCATGTGATCGCGTGACTGACTTTGTTCATGGTGGCATGGTGGGTGCTTTCGGTGATCGCTTCGGCCGCAATATCGACCCCCAGCGCATCTTTCGCCCCTAACATAATCGCCCCGATAGCCAAAACGCCAGAGCCACAGCCCAAATCGAGCAACTGATCGCCCGATTGCAAATATGTTTCGAGGGCAGCAAGGCAGAGTTGTGTCGTTTCGTGTGTGCCTGTGCCAAACGCCATCCCCGGCTCAAGCGCGATCACCAAATCGTTGTCTGCTGCTGTCACTGTCTCCCATGTCGGCCGAATCCAGAGGCGGTTGCCGACTTTGAGCGGCCGATAATGTTCGCGCCACGCCGTTGACCAATCTTTTTGTGAGAGGATGGTGTAAGAGGGGGTAGGAAGATCATTTTCGTGTAGCGACTGAATGAGGGTGCGGCGAAAGGCGGCCGTGTCCCGTTCGCCATCGACATAAAGCCGTACATAGTGCGCGGGGAGCATCGCCATCGGCGCGACATCATCAGGATCGCCCATCTGCTCTGTCGCAACGCCCTCATCACCAACCGCAAACAGCCGCAGAATCGACTCGGCCGTCTCGACCTGTGCTTCGTTCACCATGACGCAAACTTCTAACCATGTGGGATCGTCTTCTTGTCTCATCGGCATGATTATAACAGTCTCTGGTTTTGCCGATAGACTGCTATACTTTGTTGTGTGAGAACAATAGCAACGCACTTACACGAAAAATTAGAGACACGGCTTGTGGGTGTCTATCAGGTGATGCAGCACGGCCGCAGCCATGATCTGATCGTCGTACAAGACGATGGGGATTTGCTGGCCGTGTGGGAAGTGGTGCAGCCGCAGATGGCACAGTTGCCAAGCTGTCCGCACATCATCACGGCCGATTTGGTGGCGACGTGGCTTATGCTCAACCCGGCCGTGCAGACAGTGCCAGTGTGGGGGGATGGGCTGGTGGTGCCGGAGCGTGACACAGACCCGGCCGCGCTGCATGGACGGCCGTTGTCGCAACTTTTGTTGGCCTCCCGTGCGCTGTGTACGCCTGACGAGACGGCCGACTTGGCAGAATTGACCGCGCTGTATGAGATCGATCTACAACTGGATACGGCCGCGCAATTCGCTCATCTCCATACGCAGATGAAGCAGTTTTTCGCCACCGACATCGCCATTGAAAAACCGTTTGCGCCCCCCCGTGTGCTGCCCGATCTGGTTGCTATTTACGATGCGTTGACCAGCGCGATCCTGGTGGTTGCCCCCTCGGACGAACAATGGCTGCAAACGACTGACTGGGCGGCCGTTCATACGTGGTTCAAGGGGCAATTTGATGCTTTGTTGATCACGACACCGGAACATTTGGCGCATGTGGCGAACGGCGACTTGGCGTTTGATTTCGCAGTGCATCAGTATCGCCATGCGTGGGGTGATGACTTTTTGGTGCGCTATCGGCCGCCCCTCACTCAAATCATACGCCGTGCGCTGGCACACGTTCTTGACCTGTATATGCAAGCGGTACCGAGCGATTATTTCGGGGTTGATGCCGACCATTTACGCAAAGCCGCACACGATTTGCACAACCATTTGCTCCGCATCAGCTT
This sequence comes from uncultured Anaerolineae bacterium, assembly GCA_937949915.1. Taxonomy (GTDB): domain Bacteria; phylum Chloroflexota; class Anaerolineae; order Promineifilales; family Promineifilaceae; genus CALECP01. The sequence continues at coordinate 11,202 of CALECP010000243.1, read as the reverse complement.
GCGTTATGATGTATTGTCCTTCGATTTGGACGATATAGAGATCGACCCACCTCCTTCATTGATCGAAAAAACGTCATCGTCCCAACACGAGCGTATTTATGAGATTATTTTGCATTTTCGGCGATGGATCGCCCATTATCAAGCGATCTTGCAGCAGCTAGAAACGGCGTGATTGTCCGCATCGGCCGTGTGGCTGTTGTTTTTCTGCTGATCTTGGGCGTGGTTAATCAGGTACGGCCGGTTGTACCGCCTGTGCCACTGGGCGTACCGCAAACAGTCGATACGACGATTCCCCGCCTCGCCATGCACACACGCCTAACTGACGAAGTTGAGCCGTGGAAGATCAAGCGCACCCTGGAAATGGTACGCGCAATGGGTGCGCCTACGATCATCGAATTTTTCCCCTGGGCTTACTACGAAAAAAAGCAAGGAGTTTTTGATTGGCGGCATCCCGATTTGGTGATCGACCATGCCCACACGCAAGGGCTGACGGTGATCGCACGGGTGGGCATGGTGCCAGATTGGGCGCGGCCGGATGGGACACCGCTCAACTATTTAGAGCCAGACAGCTATGGGGCGTTTGCTGACTATGCGGCCGCTTTTGCCGCCCGTTATCAAGACCGGGTGTGCTGCTTGATCGTGGGCAACGAACCCAATTTGGCGTTTGAATGGGGCGGCCGTGCCACAACGGCGGCCGATTATGTCGATCTGCTCAAAGTGGTCTATCCCGCCATCAAAACGGCCGCGCCCGACATGCGCGTTCTCGCTGGCGCACTCGCACCGACGATTGAGCCGCCCGGTTCAGCCGTTGCCACAAACGATCTTGTCTATTTGCAAGCGATGTATGACGCGGGGGCAATCGCCTATTTTGATGCGCTGGCGGTGCATGGGTACGGACTGACCTTTGCCCCAGACGACCCGCCTGATCCCAACACGATCAACTTTCGTCGTCTCGAATTGCTCCGCGCTATCATGGAAGCGGCCGGGGATACGCGCCCTGTTTACATGACAGAAGGCGGGTATGGGGAGCATCCCACGTGGGTACACGCTGTCAGCCCGGCCGAACGGACACAATACACTGTTGCTGCGCTCGACTATGCGCTGACCGAATGGGAATGGCTGACGACGATTGGTTGGTGGATGTTCCGTACACCAGCGCCCCCCGACGATTACAATGCTGGGTTTGTGTGGGTTAATACCGATTTTGAGCCATCTGATTTGTATCGTGCGCTGGCGGTAAAGACAGGTAATCGGCCGTAGAGAAGCGTGGTTGCGGCGATCTTCAAAATTTGGGAGCGCGTGTCAAATTATGTGATGAAATTGACATTTTGCTATCATATACTGTGTTATAATCCTGCAAATCACGCATTTTCCTGATTTATTTAACGTGCAAGAACTTAAATTCTTGGGAGCGCGTGTCAAATTTTTGATAATTTTACAGAAAAATCAATTACTTGGAGAAAACTATGTCATCGCAAACGCGCTTCCGTTTACTACCAATATGTATCCTTTTATTCCTACTTTTACTCCTACTGGTAGGGTCGGCACGGCCGACCTTTGCCCAATCTACTAGCGACTATCTGTGGCCTTACAACGAAGGCACGAGCATCACGTATAACGAAAATGATGTGTACAGTGCGTGGACAGATTGGAAAGCGGCCAACATCACCAGCAACAATGCGGGTGGTAATGGGCGACTGCGTGTGATGGGTGGCGTAGATGGCAATAGCACCGTTTCGGAAGGAATGGCGTATGGCGTTTTGTTCGCTTCGTTATTTGATGATCAGGCCACTTTTGACGGCTTATGGTTCTTTATCGAAGATCACATGGACGCGAACGGGTTGATGGATTGGTATATCGGTAATCCGGGTCAACGACTGGGGTCAGGTGCGGCGACCGATGCGGAAGCAGACATGGCGCAAGCGTTGATCAATGCGTGTGTCAAAGTGGAGCAGGGGGCATGGTCTGCCAGTGCAAACGGGATCGATTACTGCCAAGAAGCGGCCGACATGATCGATGCGATGTGGGAGACAGAAGTGGATAAATCGGGGTATGAGCTTCTCCCCGGTGATATGTGGGATTGGTCAGAGTACCCCGACGGCATCGTTAATCTCTCTTACTTCGCGCCCGGTTATTTTGATGTTTACGCGCAATTTACAAACAATAATGGCTGGTATGATGTGATCGACCGCCAGTATCAATTGACTGATGCTGCCCAAGCGAAATCGGACAATTGCTCCGGTTTAGTGCCTAATTGGAATCAGTATGATGGCGATCCGCAGCTTGTTTCGTGGCAGCCAAACAATTATGAGTGGTGGAGCTATGACGCGGCGCGGTTTGCGTGGCGCATTGCGGTTGATAATACGTGGTATGACCGTCCCGAAGCGGCCGAAACGATGAACGAAATCGGTAGCTTTTTTGCTGACATCGGCATGAGCAACCTGGGTGAACACAGCATGGATGGACAGCTTCAGGGCGGCGGCCCATGGCCGTTTTTTGTTGCCAATGCGGGTGTCGCTGTCTGGTCGGCCGATAATTTGCAAGGGCTCAATTGTGGGGCTGCGAATGGCTCAATCGTTGAGTCGCCCCAATCGGCTTATAACGCTGTTCTCAACACAAGTGACAATCCCACCAGCTACTACGGCGATGCGTGGCGACTGTTTTCGATGTTGTTGATGACGGGCAACTTCCCCAACTTCTATGAAATGGCAAACAGTGGCGGCGTACCAGCGACCCCGACATCTGTTCCCGTCACCCCGACGACTGTACCCACGTATGTACCGCCGACAGCAGTGCCTACCACTGCACCTACGACTGTACCCACAACTGCCCCTACGAGCGTTCCCAGCACAGGTGGCGGCGCGTGTTCGGTTGCCTACAACATCGACAACCAGTGGAGCAGTGGCTACACGGTGCAAGTTGTTTTGACCAACACCAGCAGCAATGCGATTGACGGCTATGATTTAACATGGACGTATGCGAATGGTGAGCAAATTGGGAGCGGCTGGAATGTGGTACTGGCTCAATCGGGTGCAAATGCAACTGCTTCTAATCCGGCCGGATTTTGGAATGGGCAATTGCAACCGGGCGGTACGTCTTCGTTCGGGTTTAATGTGACGCATAATGGCACATTCTCGATTCCGACTGATTACGCCATCAATGGTGTCGCGTGTGGTGGCAGCGCACCTGCTGCGACAGCGACCACTGTCGCCCCTACTGCGACAAGCCAGCCAGCGACGGCAACGCCTGTACCGCCTACGGCAACGGCCGTCCCCGCGACTGCCACCCCATTGCCAGCGACAGCTACCCCCGTCCCCGCGACGGCAACTGCTGTGCCACCAACGGCCGTGCCTACCACGCCGCCTACATCATCATCTACATCGTGTGAAGTGGCGTATGGTATCGCCAACGATTGGGGGTCTGGTTTCCAGGCGGGTGTCGCTATTGTCAATACTGGTACAACCCCGATTGTGGGCTGGGAATTGACGTGGACTTATCCGAGCGGACAAGCGATTTCGAGCTTGTGGAATGCAGATTGGGGACAAACGGGTGCAAATGTATCTATCTCAAATCCGGCCTCCGCATGGAATGGCACGATTCAACCCGGTGCGGAAGTGGGCTTTGGTTTTACGGCTAACAGCAATGGGACAAACACGCTTCCGGTGCAATTTATGGTCAATGGCGTGGTGTGTGATGCGCCAGACACATCGGCCCTGCGGGTGGCACAATACGCCAAGCCTGTCCCAACGGCCGTTACTTTGAACACAACAGAAACACCTGCCTTTAGTATCAGCACATGGTTGCCTATGGCGGTAGCGATCACGTTGTTTGGCACAGTGATCACCGTTTTCTATACGCGCAAAACGGGCTAACGAACACGGCCGCGCATCAAAAAATGTAGAGACGCAACATGTTGCGTCTCTTTTTGATCATTAAGCGGACTGTCTTTCCCTCCCCTAACCCCTCCCGAAGGGCAGTCAACACATAAATTCCCAAAGACCCTTTTTGGGTTACACTTACTGCTTATGTCTGATTTCGACTGGCGTACAGACGCTGACTATGATTGGGAAGATGAAACAGCGATTCGGGTTGACCGTGATCCGGGGCGTGGGCCGCGTATGCCGTGGCAGAAATGGCTGGTGCCGCTTGGCATCGTGTTGCTTTTTTTGTTTGTAGGTTGGTTTATCTATCGACAATTTATCAATCAGGTTGATCAGGCAACCGGGACGCGGGAGAGTGAGGTGATCGATAGCTACGCTAACCTGTATGAAACGGCCGCAACGGGGGACATCGAGCTATTTAGCACGTTGCTGTCCGGCCGTGACCAAGCGTGGACGGTGGCGTACCAAAAGTTGATGATCGAGCAAGGATTGGCAGATCGCACCCCATTGAGCTTAACGCATAGTGGTCGGCCGTCTACCGTCGAGACCCCTGTGCAGTTTGCCGATGATCTTCGCACGGCCGTCATCACATCGACCGCCACCTACGCTGTCAATATCGGCAATGGGCTGACCGATACAGTGCAATTGCAACAATCGGCCGTTTTTCGACAAGGGGAAACACGCTGGCTGTTCGCCCCGCCCGACCCTGAATTTTGGGGCGAGACGGTCACCATTTCGGGGCTGCATCTGACGTTTTTTGTGCCAGAACGGGATGTTGCGTTGGTCAAAAAGCTGCACCGTGACTTAAGCGAACAATACCTTGCGCTGTGCTATACCGAAAAGTACGATGTGTGTGATAAGCAGTTCACCGTTAACTTTCTGAGCGATCCCGCCACACTCAATCAATGGCATGATGCAGCGTACAACATCGCCGCCACACAAGCGGAGGGGGATGTGCCGATCACACTGCCTACGCCCTCACTCGTTGGGCTGCCGACAGATCGCATCGGCTATATCGCGCTCCTCGGCGGGTATGCGCGGCAAATTTTGCATCCTGTGATGGCGGCCGGAACGGCTTACAATCCGAATGATAGCTTGCTGTGGTTTCAGGCGGTGGCTGACTACCAGTTGGCCAAGCTGGGACTGATCGCGTGGCCGCTCACTCGTGATCAGTATGGACAACTGTTTTTGCAGGGGCAATTTTCGTCGCTGGCCACGATTCGCAATGCGCCGGGGTGGAATGTGGGCGCGACAGACAATCCCAATGATCGGCTGGTGGTGTATGCGATTGTCGAATATCTGATGGGCGAATACGCGCCGTATGATCGTGCGGCCGATCTGCACCGTGATCTTGCCAGTAGAGAGGAAACGCCCGAAAATTGGCTGGTGCGGAGCGCGTTGCGAGGCAGCGACTTTAGCCAAGAGGCGATTTTACAAAATTGGCGACAAACATTTCCGGCCGCATTACGCACTTATTTGGAAGAAAAGAGTTAAAAGATGAACCTGACTGCTAAAATTTCGCACACATTGGCGGCCGACCTAAAAGCGGCCGGACTCGAATGGACACCCCAACTGTATGACTTTTTTACCATCCCCGACACCGCATTTGAAGACGGCAGCTTTGTGCTAACTGATGTGATGGCTTCGATGACAGTGCTGAAAGGACACCCGGCTATCTCTTTTAATGGGGTGGTCGAATGGGCGTTAGATTTTGTGTTTCAGCAAGAGGCGTTGTGGTTGCCCACTGAAGCACAATTACGTCATCAACTGGAAATACACACGGCCGCCGATATTTTATTGCGCTGCACGGCCGATCAATATCATTGTGAAGTTGTGTTGGATGGAGCGCCGCGTATTTTTACGGCTGTTACCGCCTGCGACGCATACGGCCGTGCTTTGCTTTCTTTGCTTGAAGGGCGTTAAGAAAGTTAAGAAAGTAAAAAGTTAGGAAAGTAGGAAAAGTAAGAAAGTAAGATGGATGCCGATAATAAACCGCCTTCTATTTTGTCTTCATTGGTATCGGGTATTTTGCTTGTTATCGGTGGGATTATTTTGTTGTCGCTATTGGTCAACAACACATGGCTGGTATCGCCCGACCATCCCGACTTTCTCGCGCTGCAACGTGCTGTGGTTGAGAATAATGCGGCGGCCGGTGATTTGATAAAAGCGGCCGACTGGCGGCTGCTTGCGCTGTTTTTGCTGGGTATCATCGCCACTGTGGCGGGGGTTTTTCTGCCGGTCGTCTACTTGGTCAATCGCCGCCTGCTCGATAGAGACCCGGCCGAGGCGACGCTGCCTCCGCTCCACATTTTGTTGCGTCAAGCGTTTTGGACAGGCAGTTGGGTCGCTGTGTGCGTATGGCTGCACATGCACCGCACACTGGGGCTGCCGATAGCCGTTCTCGTCGCCATTTTGTTCGCGCTCATCGAAGGTTTGCTCCTGATCCGTCGCCGCACCCGGCTCGCTGCGTAACATACGCCAAACGACGGCCGATGATTGTAGGGACACGGTTAACCGTGTCCCTACGACGTGATTTACTGCCAGAAAACGATACAAGTGAATGTTTGATGTGAAGCCGTGTGCAAACGGCCGCTTTTCGATCACACTGTTGTTATGCGTAATGTAACGATTGCTTTGATTGCTATTTTTTGGCTGTGGGGCGGCACGGCCGCATATGGACTGGAGCTACCGATTGGACAGCAATCTGTTCGCATAGAGGTGGCGCACGATGCGATTTATGAAGTGCGCTGGATCGATTTGCATTTCGCTGGCTTGCCCGTGATGAATGCCAACCCGCAACACATACACCTGATGCACGATGGCGAGGTGGTGCGGTACCAATGGATAGGAGATGATGATGATCTGTTTGAGCCGGGGGAGGCGATTCGTTTTTACGGATGGGCGTTTGATGGCTCACGGCACGACCAACTGTTTGTCGATAAAACAGTTTTGTGGCTGTGGCTGTGGGTGGGGGATGATCCGGCCGAGCGCGTGCCTGATCCCATTGTCAACGAAACGGAGATGCACCCTTTTTTATGGGCGTGGCAATCGACAGTGACAATCGAACCTGCTTTGCTATTTGAGCGCACGGCGACCAACTGGTGGCCGTACTTCCCGAATGAGGCAGATGCGTGGTATTGGGATGTATTGACGCTGGATATGAAGGCTACTTACCCGATCACACTGCCGCATCCCGCCCAGACCGATGTGGCGCTGGTGGAGGTAGAGGTACTGACACCGTTTGATGTGGCGCATACGGTGCGAACCGGCATCAATGGGGCAACGGCCGTACATAATTGGACGGGGACAACCAATGTCGATTTATTTCAATCTATCACAGCGACGACGCTATTGACAACGGCCGTGAATACGCTGACCGTCGCCGTTGAGTCGCCCGGTGTGTTTGACCGCGTTTTTTTGAATGGGGTGACGGTGACGTATGACCGCGAATTTTATGTGATCGATAATCGGCTCGTTTTTCAGGTGCATCACGATTTTGAGACCTACGTGCATGGTTTTCCGACGCACGAGTTGGCTGATTTTACGGCGTGGGATGTGACAGACCGTACCCGGCCGCAACCGATTTTATTAACGGAAGCGGACATGATTTGGGACGAAGAGGACAATGTGGCGCGTGTCGGCCGGGCGATTGCGGCCGACCGTTCGCCCAGCACGTTTATCGTCACGCATGAGACAGGCATCTTGCGGCCGAAGCTATCTGTATACACGGCCGTTCCCATCACCCCGGCCGGGGGTGCGGATTGGGTTGCCATTACGCATCCTCTTTTTCGCGCAGAAATGGAGCGGCTGGCTGATCATCGTGAGAAGCTCGGTTTGCGGCCGCATGTGGTCGATATTGACGCAATTATTAATCAGGTGGGGTATGGTTATGCGCTTCCGGCCGCCATTCAAACGTATCTGGGCGAAGCGATATTGACGTGGGAAACGATACCGCGCTATGCGGTGCTGGGTGGGGATGCGACGATCAACCCACTCCAGCGGCCGTGTGAACTGTGCGGCTCTAATTGGGATGCGGCCGCCATTTCGTATGTGCCAACCGATATGCGCTTTATCAACTATTGGGCGGGGATGGTGGTGACAGATCACCCGTATACGCTGGTGGTAGGTGGGGACGAGCGTCCTGATTTGAGCGTCGGCCGGTTGCCTGCCCAAACGGCCGGGCAGATGGCAAATATGGTTGATAAAATCATTCGGTACGATGAGGCGGTGCTGGCTGATGAACCCTGGCTACACCAAGCGATCACAGTGGCAGACAACGAAGATTTGGCGGGAGATTTTTGCGTTAGCAATACCGCCTTTGTGCAATACGATATGCCGGATAGCTTTGCGTGGCGGCAATTTTGTCTTGATGATTACATGGTGGGGCAGCCGAGTACGTCCCGGGCGGGGGATGCGTTGCGGCCGGACTTTTTTGAGGCGATAGCCCAGCAACCAGTTGGCATCATCAGCTATCGGGGGCATGGGCTGGTAGATCGCTGGGCGGGGTATATGGTCAGTGCCAGCCGTGACGGAGACGCATGGAAAAATGAGAACTTCCCTACAATTCACTTCAGCGCGGCCTGTTTGGACACCGATTTTGCGCTGACTGGTGTCGAATCATTAGCGGAAACGTTCTTGCGCTTGGGAGAGAAGCGCGGCACGGTGGCACATTTGGGTTCGACCGGGTTGGACACATTGTTTAGCCACGAAGAACTGTACCGATCTATCGCAGACGGCTTTACAAATGGATACGAGACGTTGGGCGATGTCGTTTTGCAAGCGAAACTGACCACGTATGACACTTCAAATTCTACGTGGAAACCTACTGACAAGCTGTACGAAATGCAGTTGCTAGGCGACCCCGCATTGCGTGTGCCGCGTTCTGGGGATGTGCCTGTGCCTGCCCCGATCCGGCCGGTGCGGCCGCGCTTGTGGCTGCCGGTTGTCTTCCAGTAATTAACTAACGTCCCCGTAGGGACACGATGAATCGTGTCCCTACAGGGGTGGTGGGTGAGGGCTACATTCGGAGAGAAATAATAATGAGATTACGACTATTTGGGGTGGTTGTGTGTGTTTTCTTGGGTTTATGGATACAAAATGATGCTGCTTATGCACAAGGTAAATTTGTGCTGCCTGTTGGGCATCAGGTACTCAAAATCGAAGTGGATACCGATGGCATTTACGAGATCAGATGGCTCGATTTGTATTTAGCCGGATTCGATGTGGCTAATTTGCGGCCGGACACCATTCAGATGATGTATCGGGGGCAAACGGTGGCGTACCAATGGCTGGGTGATGACGATCCTTATTTTGATAGGGATGAATCATTGCGCTTTTATGGGTGGGCGTTTGATGGAACGCAGAACGAGAAGCGATATACGGGTGACAACAACATCTTTTGGCTGTGGGGAGAGGGCGCACCGACGCGCATCGCGGCCGTCTCCAATCGCCACGATGACTACCCCCGTGAGAGCGCGTTTCCCGATACGGTGGTGTACGAAGAAAACAATCATTTTGTGACAACCAGTGTGACGCGCTGGAAACATTTTGAAGCAGATGAATGGTATTGGGATCGCTATGATGTGTACTTTCACGGCCGCTATGTATCGTATGATCGGGATGGCAACGGCACATTTGACGAACTGCTCTATCACCCCAACCCGACTTATAACCTGCATGTCGAACATCCCGCGCCGACGATTGACAACGCGCATTTTTCGGCCGAATTTCTGACAGCCAAGATCAGCGATCATCATTTGACTGTTTCGCTTGGCTCAGGCTCAGACTCGCAACTGCTGAAAGATGAAGGGTACTCGGCACTGTCTGCCTCGTTGCTCAATGCTGATTTGCAGCACGGCGATAATGTGCTGGCGATTGAGGGTTACTCCGAGGCGTGGCGGGCAGATCGCCCTTTGACAAGCGGCCGGGTGTGGCTCAATCGTATCACGCTCTCATATTGGCGGCAGTTGGTGGCGCGTGATGATACGCTGCACATTCATTGGCCGGGCGGTGGGGCGCACCAATTTGATGTGACGGGCTTTACCGAAAGGGCGGCCGACAATGCGCTGGTGTGGAATATCAGCGACCGTTTGCGGCCGCAACAGATCGTGCTAGACCAGCGTGATATTTATGCTGATTTGACGACTGATTTGCTAAATAAAGAAGCCGCTATGACGTGGCGGATTGCGATTGATGAGCCAAATGACATCGAATTGTTGGCGACGACGGTCACGCATGTGCAGACACCACGTGCGCTCTCTGTGTATGTGCCTCCCGCCATTCAACCGGCCGGGGGCGCGACATGGGTGGCGGTGACGCATCGTGATTTTCGCCCTGCTGTCGAGGTGCTGGCCGATTATCGTGCGGCCGATATGGTGACACACGTCGTCGATGTGGAGGATGTGATCAACCAGGTGGGATATGGTTTTCCGTTGCCAGACGCGATCCATGATTACATGAAAAATGGATTCCAGCGTTGGAAAATGCGGCCGCGCTATCTTTTGCTCGTCGGGGATGCGACATGGAATCCGACCAATCGGCCGTGCGAGACCTGCACCCATTGGCGTACCGATTCCCCTGGTTTTGTGCCGACCTATTTGCAATTTATCGATCCGTTTCAGGGGATGGTGTCGGCTGATTATGCTTATGGGCAACTCGCCGACAATGCGTATCCTGATATTGCTGTTGGTCGTCTTCCGGCCGAAAGTGCGGCCGACATCGACGCGATGATCGCCAAGATCATTTTGTACGAAGCCAATATCTCTGCGGAAGAGCCACAAACGCACATTTTTATGCCCAGTGATGATGCTGATCTGGCAGGGGATTTTTGTGCCACCAACGATGAGATGGCGACTCGTTTCATTCCTGCATCTTATGAGCAAACGCGCTTGTGCATGGATGACCTGCGCCAAAGAATATCGTCTGATATGGTGCAAGAGCAATGGCGCACCGCGTTTTTTGAGACGGTGAACGAAACGCATCCCACCTTGATCAATTATCGTGGACATGGCACTGTGACGGGCTGGGCTGGCGAGACGATAACGGCCGAGGAGGCGGTGGCACAATGGGAGAACCCGCACCATCCGGCCGTGTTTGTGGCGTTCGATTGTTTGGATACAGATTTTGTGCGGCCGGGTCTCCCTGCGATCAGCGAGTCATTACTCAAGCTGCGCGATGGTGGTACGGCCGCGCATTACGGCTCAACCGGCTTGGGGTTCAACACACATCACAACGTTTTGTCCGATGGCTTTTACACCGCCGTTTTTGAGGAGGGGGCAGAGCGTATCGGCGAAGCTATGCTAAAATCAAGCCGCCATTACAT
>CALECP010000242.1 GCA_937949915.1 uncultured Anaerolineae bacterium | reverse complement strand
GCTTCGATAAACAGTTGCGCCGATTCGATAATGCGGTGAGCATAATCCCTGTCCGGGTTATCGTTCGGGTCTGCGTGGCGGTCGAGCAGATATTTGCCAAACTTGCCTTTTGCAAACGGATCGAAGAACAATTTCGTGTCCATGAAACGCTCTTTGAACTCTTTCACGATGTTGTCTGGGTCGTCGCCTACATCGAGGAAACGGGTACGCACCAGCGCACGCGCTGCCTTGAGCATGGCACGATAAGCAAGTTGGTCTGCTTCATCGGCATTGCCTTCGTCTAGCACAACCTGCGCTTCAAATGCGTCTGATTCTGCTTTGGCGATCTCGAACGAGAACAGTGAGACAACCTCACCCGCGCACTCACCGATACCGATGTCCGCAATAGTGTATTCACGCGGATCACCCCAATCGACGAATAGATCGCGCTGCGTTTCATAGTCTGGCAGCACCATAAACGGCTTGATCATCGCACGGGCATCCCGTTTACCGAGGCGCGTCATCCAAGTGTGGAAATTTTCGCTGGGTTCGCGTTCAGTCACATATTTGTCTGTGATCGCGTCTAGCACGTCTGGTACTAATTTCGATGGGACAGCGCCGACAGCCAGACCATAGCTACCACCGTTTTCGTCCCACTGTCCGCCCAGAATCACCTGGAAATGTGGCACTTTGCGGTTGCCTGCACGGCGACTATTGCCGTAAAAACCGATGTCAGAAACGTGATGCTGGCCGCATGAATTGAAGCAGCCACTGACTTTGATTTTGAGGTCTTTGATGGCGGCCGGAAGTGTCGCGCTTTTCTCAGTCAACTTGTTGCGAAGCACCGTTGCCAAGCCGCGTGAGGACGCAATACCCAATTTGCAGGTGTCTGTGCCGGGGCAAGAGGTGATGTCTACGATAGTGCCAGCCCCGGCCGTAGCCAGACCAACCGCTTTCAGATCGTTGTAGAGTGCAATCAAATCGCTTTCTGATACCCAGCGCAAAACGATATTTTGCTCAACGGTCAGACGGATGTGACCGCCGCCATATTTGCGCGAAATGTCGGCGATGATATTTGCTTGCTCAGTGGTGTAGTCGCCCAATGGCAGATTAAGTGTGACCGTTGCATAGCCGTCCTGTTTCTGCTTGTAGATGTTGGTCATGTACCATTCATCGAACCCATCGGGGCGGAGTGCGCCATTGAGATGCACGGCCGGACGTGCCGGTTTTTCGCCCCAGTTATCCACTTCCTCAATGTAGCTCGTCCAGCGCTCGTCCTCTGGCATCGTGTCCAGTTCGGCATAGACAAGGCGTGTAAATTCTTCGATGCCAATTTTGGCGATCAAGAACTTGAGACGGGCGCGGTTACGGTTTTTCTTTTCGCCTAAGCGAGCGAAGACGCGACACATCGCCTGTGTGAGCGGCAATATCTCTTCTTCCGTGGCGAACTCTGTCAGGATTTTCGCTTGATGTGGCACAGTGCCAAGACCGCCACCGACATAAAGCTCGAAGCCGCGCACCGTTTTGCCGTCTATCTCACGGGTTTTTGCCAGCAAGCCGAGGTCGTGCATTTTGACCAAGCCACACGCGAACTGACTGCAACCAGAGAACGCGATCTTAAATTTACGGCCGAAATCCTGTACATCGTCGTGGCCGAGCAAGAAGAACGCCATCGCGCTGGCATAAGGTGTAGCGTCAAATGCTTCTGTTTGGCACACACCCGCAATCGGGCAGCACGTCACATTGCGGACGCTGTTGCCACACGCCTCGCGGGTGGTGATACCCACGGCCGCCAGTCGCCGCATGATGTCATACGTGTCGTCTATTTGGACATAATGCAACTGAATGTCTTGGCGGGTGGTGACGTGGCAAATGCCATCGCTGTACTCCTGCGCCAATTCGCCCAACACTTCGACTTGGCGCGGGGTCATGCCACCAAATGGGATTTTGATGCGGAACATACCGGGCGCGTCCCAAATTGTGCCGGGGCCTTTTTCTACACCGTCGCTACCAAAATCGAGTGTGCGTGTTTCAAAACCATCGTGCCGTTGGCCATTATCATAACGCTGACCATACGCGCCGCGTCGGAGGCGGGTTTCGGCAAAGATACTGGGCGCGAGTTTGCCTTGCTTCACCAGCTTGGCTTGTCCTTCAAAGACATCGATTTCACGCGCCCATGCTTCGGGCATTTCATCGGACAGGGCTTCTTTCCATGAGGCTGGTGTTGCCATATAACACTCCAAATCGAATTAAAAAATTTGCATAAAAAAACCCCTCGCCACATTTGATGGGAGGGGTTTGGTAATCATACGATTATCATTCTACTGTCAGCCGTGCGTCATCGGCCGAACAGGTAGTTCACCCCTTCGTGGACAACAGCAACAACAAGGACAAGAATGAAAATAGGTCTGCATAGGCGGTGATTATATCTTTGCGTGCAGGTACGTCAAGCGTTCACGGCTATTCAGTTATTCAGTTTGTCAGTATATCAGTCAGCCGCACATAGCTTATCTTATCGGTTTGACTGCATTATCGCCACAAATAGACGTGAATGAACCGTATTTGGGTGCAAAAAGTCAAACTGACATACTGATTTACTGAAACACCGTAGTTAAACATTATTGCGGCCGCATTGTCGATTTGACCCACCCCAGCGTCAAAATAAGCGTCACACCGATGGCGATGAAAAGGGGCAACAGGCTGCTGTAGACGGCCGTGTTTTCCTGCGCCATCTGGACGCTCAACGGTGGGGCAGTGGTCGGCGTGGGTGTTGGCGTGTCGGTGGGGGCAAGCGTGGCTGTCGGGGTCGGCGTGTCGGTGGGGGCAAGCGTGGCTGTCGGAGTTGGTGTATCCGTTGCCGCTACGGTCGGTGTGATGGTGGGCGTAGGCGTGACGGATGTGCAATTTTCGGCCGTGACCGCGTTGGTCAATGGGTTGACTGCATAATCGTAGTAGGTTGCGCCCACGTCGCCCGTTGTGCCAGCGGGCAAAATATAGGTAGACAACCCCATCGCAATGGTGCTGTTGCCCGAACCGTTAATCGTCACCCCCACGTCGCCATAGGACAATTGATCGCCGGAGTCGGCAAAGCCGTAGGTGGCGGGATCACCTGTTACGCCGCCGGTATTATCGTCAAGGTAGTATGTTCCGGCCGTGCCTGTGCCAGCGTCCAGATTGGTGATGGCAAGCACGAGGCCGCCGTTTGTGCCATCATCGCTCAACTGCATCCATTGCGCGGGTGCGGCCGATACGCTATCCGGCGTGCCGTCGATAGTGGCTGCGCCACCATTGCTATCGAAATAATCGGTCATGCCTGTGACGGCCGGGTCATTTCCATCAAACGAAATCCGCGCATAATTTAACGCCAGCGAACCGGCACAAATCGGATTACCCGCGTCGATAACGGCTTGCTCTAGTGCGCTGGGCGCAATGCCAAAACCGATCTCCAACCGTGAGCCATACGCGGCGATATTGAATGTATCTTGTAAGCCACCGACGGCGCGGATGGGGCCGACAACGGGCAGATCGATGCCGCCTGTGAGGAAATCTCCGGCCGAATCTTCATCGAGATTGATTGAGATAGGCGGCAGACACAAGAAAAATTGGGGTTGCGCTTGGGCGGCGATTCTGATTTTCATGCGGTCTAGCACGTCCACACTGCTATTGACGGCCAATGAGTCGAGGGCGACATGGGTGGGGGTGACGGCCGTGCCAAATGTCGCCGCATAGCTGCTGTTATAGTCGCCAGCCACTGATTGCGCTGCCGCGTCCCACGCAAAATAGCTATCGGCCGAGCCAGCCAAACCAGCATCGTACACATACACCGCGCCCGTTTCACTATTCAACGGATCGGTGACAGTGATCAACTGGCGATCATGGTCGTTTGGTACGAGTTGGGTTGATTCGGCACACGAATTGGGCTGTCCGGCATCGTAGCCCATAAAGACGATTTCGTCGTTGTCGTCGAGCAGGGCTGCGCCGCTATCGTCGTCATCGTTGCCGGTGGTGGTGTATGTGCCTGCGGCCGTCACTTCGTCAATTTGGAACGGGATGGCTGCCCAGTTCGCCCCATCCCACGCATAAAACGTGAGATCGGCGATGGCGGGATCGGTGGCGGGGAACAGATCAGCCCCGGTGAGGGTGACGGGATCGTGCGGCCGTGAAATAGTCGTGCCGCCGGATGGTGCTTGCGCCCAAACAGTCAAGGCACTGACAGCTACCGTTAACAAAAGAACGAGAAAAATAATTGCTTTATTCATTTTATAATTCATTGGGAAAAACCTCATGCTTCGTCTGGATCATCTGGGGCAGCAGTGGCTATTTTAACAGGGCCAAACATCTCATCTTGGGACGCATCTACTTCGCGCCGCTTCACCATTTCTAGCACAGCCAACAATGTGACGGATAGTTCGCTGCGGGTGATCGGTTCGTTGTTATCCATCAAATCGCCAAACCAAATATGGGGGCTTGTTTTGACTGAGTGACGCAATTTCTTGATTTGTCCTTCGATAGTGATGCGGCGGGGGGCAACGACGCGGACGCTTTTTTGGCGTTCGGCGACGCGCACCAGCACACGCTGCATGTGGGCGTTCAGCTTCTCAAGATCGATGTTGCTAAGGTCGAGTTTTGGCTCGACACGGGGCGGGGCGGCGACACGCAAATAGGTTCGCAATCCCGCTTCATCCCGTTTGCGAAGGGTGGCGGCCGCTTGTTTGAATTGACGATATAGTTTCAATTGGCGGATGAGCGCCTCGGCCGGGTCTTCCTCGTCTTCGTCCCCTGCCAGCACAACGGGCGGGGTGGGCAACAGGGCGCGGCTTTTGATCAACATCAGGCGCGCACCGATGACGATAAAATCGATCAGTTGCGGCACTTTGTTCTCTTTCAGCGATTCGACTTGTTTGAGATATTGGTCGGTGACATTGGTTAATGACAGCGCGGTAATATCGAGTTCGCTCCGCTCGATGAGGTGGAGCAACAGATCAAGTGGGCCGCTAAAAGTAGGGACAGCGATTTCATAGACGGGTCGGCTCATGGCAGGTTGATCATATCAGATTCGATGTCTCTCTGTCGATTATCGGCCGTAAAGTTGTCGGGATATGGCTGAACCTGGACAATAGGGGGTCTATGGATGTGCTTTTTGGTTTTACGCCCCCCCGTTTGACAACCCCACCAGAGAAAGTGGAACGTGCTATTTTGCGCTTGGCCGAGCGTGTCAATGCGATCCGGCCGTCTGGCTTGACTATCTACGATATTCAGGATGAGAGTGCGCGCAATCCGAACCCCCGGCCGTTCCCATTTTCCGCCACATACGAGCCACTCGAATATGCGCGGCGGCTGATGGAACATACTGATATTCCGATGATTTTGTACAAGTGCGTGGTCAAACACTCTCCAGAACAATTTGCGCGGTGGGTCGAAGCAGTGGAAGCTGAAACGCAAATTATGGGCGTGGTGTTGGTCGGTGGACAGTCGTCGCGTGAAGAGACGCACGGTGTATCGCTACGCGAAGCATACGAGATTTGGGGCGACCGGACGCGCCGGGTACAGTTGGGCGGTGTAGCGATTGCCGAACGGCATTTGGCAGCGCAAAACGAGCATGAACGCATCATTCGCAAGATGGCGCGGGGCTGCACGTTTTTTATCTCGCAAGCGGTGTATCATCCCGACATTACGACGCAGTTGATCGGCGATCTGACAAAAGCGTGTGCGTACCATGCACGGCCGTTCCCGCCCTTTTATATGACATTGACCCCATGCGGCAGCGCAAAAGGGTTTGAGTTTATGGATTGGTTGGGCATCTATGTCAAAGAGCAGCCGAAACGGTTTATTCTGGCGAGTCAAAATCCGGTGCAAACATCGGTGAGCGTGGTACGCAAAATGGCGCAAGATATTGTCAACAAGTTCCCCAGCCATCCGATTCGCTTTAATATAGAAAGCATCTCGAAAAAGCGCAGCGAGATCGAAGCGGCCGTGCGGCTGACGGAAGCGGTGAAGAGAATGACGAGTGACGAGTGACGAATGGACTATGATGCAAAAGATGTTTTATTTATTCGATAATGATTATGTGGCGATCACAGAAATGCGAACAAGCAATGATGAATGCCACTCGTCACTCGTCGTTCGTCACTCGTAACTAAAAATGATGAAATATAGAATCGTATTCATGGGAACGCCTGACTTCGCAGTGCCGACGCTGGCGAAGCTGATAGAGACGCAGAACGTGGTCGGTGTGGTGACACAGCCAGACAAACCGGCCGGACGCGGCAAGAAGTTGCGGAAGTCGCCGATTAAAGTGGCGGCCGAACAGGCAAATATCCCCGTTTTTCAGCCTACATCGTTGCGGAAAGAAGCAGCGGCCGAGCCGATTCGTGCTTGGCGGCCGGATGTGATTATCGTGGCGGCGTTTGGGCAGATATTGCGGCCGCACTTGCTCGACTATCCAGCTTATGGCTGCATCAATGTTCATGCGTCGCTGCTACCGCGCTGGCGGGGGGCTTCGCCTATTCAACATGCGATTTTGTCTGGTGACAGCGAGAGCGGGGTATGCCTGATGAAAATGGATGTCGGGCTGGACACAGGGGGGGTGTATGCGTGCGAGTCGGTGGCGATTGCGGCCGATGAAACGGCTCAATCGCTGCATGATAAATTGGCTGATTTAGGCGGCGTGTTGATCGAGCGTGATTTGCCCCGTGTGCTGATGGGTAAATTGACGGCCGCGCCCCAAGACGATGAACAAGCGACCTACGCAGGCATGATCAGCAAGACAGATGGTGAAATCACGTGGGATAGTGCGGCCGTGCAAATCGGCCGTCTCATTCGTGCGATGACCCCATGGCCGGGCGCGTACACCCACTGGCAAGGGACGACATTGAAGATCAAGCAAGCATCGGCCGGGGTGCTGCACGGGGCAACAGGCGCGGTTGGTGAAGTGATCCGTGTCAACGATCAAATTGTGGTTGTCACTGGGGATGGTGGTCTGGTGCTACATCAATTACAATTGGCAGGTAAGCGGGCAACGCCTGTCCATGATTTTGTGAATGGACATCCTGATTTTATAGGAAGCATACTGGGCAATTCATCACGATGAACATATTGGTTTACGGTCTTGGTGCTATCGGTGGTTATATCGCGGCTAATCTTGCAGATGTGGGGCATGATGTGGGCGCGGTGGTGCGGCCGCACCGGGTTGCCGAAACGGCCGCCAATGGCATCACGATCACAGAGGGCGAACGCACCATTCACGCGACCATCGCCGCATACGGCAGCTTGCAAGAAGCAGTAGCTGTGCGGCCGTATGACCTGATCGTGCTGGGGGTCAAATCGTATCATTTGCCCGGTGTCATCGCTGATTTAGTGGCACATTATCCCCATGCACCGATGATCTTGAGTACACAAAATGGAATCGGGGTGGAAGATGGGTTGATCGCGCAATTCGGCCGTCAGCGGGTGCTGGCCAGTGCGGTGACGGCGACGGTCAGCCACCAAGAGGACGGGGCGCTGCTGGTAGAGAAGCCGGGGCGCGGTTTGGCGATTGCGCCGACGCAGTTGGGGCAGGAGATCGGCCGCTATGTCGGTTTGTTCGATGGGTCGATGATCGTGGTCAAGCATGTCGCTGATTATCGAGCGATGAAGTGGTCGAAGGCGATGTTTAATTTGATCGGGAATGCGTCGTCGGCGATCTTGAATATGCGTCCGGCCGACATTTATAAACATCCGCAACTGTTCAAGCTAGAAATGCAGATGATCCGCGAAATGCTGGCGGTGATGAAGACAGAGCAAATCCCGGTGGTCAATCTCGCGTCTACGCCCTCCAAGTTGTTTGCGTGGTCGATGCATTATTTACCCACCTTTCTCAAAAAACCGTTGATGCAATATGTGATCCAGACAGGGCGCGGCAACAAAATGCCATCATTTAACCTCGATTTGCAAGCGGGACGGCCGACGAGCGAAGTGATTTTCCACAATGCGGCGATTGCCCGAATCGGGACAGAAAACGGGATCGCGGTGCCGGTCAATACGATGCTGTCTGAGGTGTTGGTCAAGCTGGTGGACAAAGAGTTAGCGTGGGAGCAGTGGCAATTGCAGCCGGATAAATTGGCGGCCGTGCTGAGGGAAAAGAGACACTTGTTACGAGAATCACATTAGCATGGCACTCTGTTTTTAATTTTTAGTTGGGGGATGCCAGCCAGCCAGAACCCACCGTCGCCGAGCCTGCAAAAAGTGTTTCGCATTTAACTGCAAAGCAAGCACTGTTGCGCGACCAATTGATGTTAACCCAACGACTTCAAGACCATCATTGCTCCATGCAAAATGCTCAGACCAATTTTGTGTGCGTGGGTTAAACAATGGAACATCATTTCCCGATTGTGGGTCGGCCGCAGATGTTTTCGCGGCTTTATGATTATTGCAATAGGGGCATGAGTACCATAGATTATCTTCGTCATCTGTTCCTCCCGCAGCAAGTGGAATAATATGCTCTATAAACAATGGCATTGCCGTAAAAGTTTGGTCTGTCAAACAGTAACCATACCGGCCGCCAGCCGATTCTGAAACTTTCCTTCGAACACGAATAGGAATATGTGAACGCGACAATGTGAGCGGCCGTGAATTAATTACTATGCACAGGAACGCTGTAGCCGCGTCGGGCTAACAACAACCAAGCATGAGCCTTTTTAAGCATCATGTTGCTGTGCTGATTGAGAATTTGCTCCAAACGTTCTTTTTCATGTCCGACGATTTCGCCTCGTTCCTGAACATCAAGCAAGTGGGCAAGCTCATGTTGTTCAGCATCAGACGCTGTGTACCCTGCCACATCCCAGAGCGCATCATCACCAAGCATAGATAAATGTGCTAAAGAGTCTACCTCAACCGCCGAAACATCATCTAAAGGTGGCAGCGTATTCATCAAACTTTCGCGCACCACATCATCAATCGGCCGTTTGGTAGCATCGGCCAACCGCAATGCTGTTTGATACAGTGCATCAGGAATATCGAGGGTGATGGTTTGAATAGCCATAGTATTGTTTACAGTATAGCACTAATTTTTCAAGAATTATCAGCGCGTCTCTAATGAGAGAGAGAAATAGTCGGCCGCTGCGGCCGTCAGCAAACGAGGGTAGGGCGGATGCGGCTCGTAGATGCCGGTATGCACGGCCGCCCCCCCTGTCAGATCAACGGTATGCGCCTGCAAAATCAGGTCGCCCGGTTGCAGAAATTGCTCGTTGGCACTCATGCCGTCGCTTTGGCTGATGATGTTGCCAGCAGCATCAAGCACATGCACGAAAATTTGCAGATCGCGGGTAATCGGGGCGGTGACTTGCCAGATGGTGATGAGATCACACGCGGCCGTCGCACAATCTGTATGCCCTAGAAAAGCGATCTGTTCTCCAAAAAGTGTTGGCTGACCGCTCCATTCGTCACGCGGCACTCGTAATTCGTAGCTGGCAAAATGGGGATGTGCGGTCGTGGTTGCGCCGTTCGTTTGCAGCCATCTTTCGAGGATGGGCGCAAGCGGGAGATCGGGCGTAGTGGGACGCATGATACGCACTAGGTTGTCGTGGTCAGATGCTGGCAGAACGAGGGTGTCTGCACCGGTGAAACGACGGCCGATCTGATCGTTTTTGAGCGCGAGTTCGATGGTGGGCGCGTCCATTGTGGCGGGTGTCCAGCCGACGAAGGTGGTGGGGTATGGCGCGGCCGTATCGGCATAGCGGGCTGCGCTGGTGAGGGCGGTTTGCCAGACGAAGGGGACATCGCCGCCATTGGGCCAGATGCGGTGGGTATAGGTGAGGGTGCGCGTACTGCCCCAGATGAAACAGACCGCGATTAAGAGGCGGCCGAGCATCGCGTTTTTTTGCAGCAATGAGGTGATCGCCAATGCGGGGAATAGGCCGAGAAAGGGCAGCATGTTGATCATGCGGATGGTGCTGGGGGCATCGACGGTGACTGTGCTGGGAATGGTGGCGGTCGCCAGCCAGAGAAGGGCGAACATATCGGCCTTGCTATGTCGCCAGAGGGCCAGCGCGACCCCGGCATAAAACAGGATGGCGGTGAGCGGGTTGAAAATGGGGGCGAACGCGACGTTTTGCCGCCATAATGGATCGCCCGACCAGCCAAACACGCCGATGATCAATTTTGCATTGGCCCAGACAAGCGTGAGATCGCCAGCCAAGAGCGCACGCAACGGCGCGTCGATCTCGGCCGTTCGCGCCTCTGCACCGGGATGGCTGGCTAAGTACCAAAGCAGAGGCGCAATAACCACACAACCAAGCAAACTAAACAGCAGAAAGCCGCGCAGTCTAGCACGTGCCTGACCCCATGAAAAAAGAAAAAGTGATCCGAAATAGAGTGCATAGAAGATGGGGACAACGCGGCCAGCCATGTAGGTGTAGAGCGATAGTCCGGCGAGGAGGGCGGCCGTGATGGTGTGGCGGCGGTGTTGGTGCTGCAAGGCTTGCCAAAAGAAGTACGCAGACGCGCCGGAAAGCACGGGCAGCATGATGGCGCGAAGGGCGAGGCGACTGTAGAAGGTGGGGAAGAAGGTGATGGCGAGAATGAGCGCGGCGATGGTGGCTGTTTGGCGATTGTAGAGTGTTTTGATCAGGCGGTGGCTGACGGCGACGAGGATAATGCCGAGCAGGGCGGCCGGAAGGCGCAGCGCGAGGGCGTTGTCACCGAGCAGGGTGATAAAGAGCGTTTGCACGTAGTGGAAGCCAGCTTCGTGTCCGTAGGCTTCTTGAAAGTAGATGCCGTGATTGCCTGCCTGAATCCCTTTGTCGATCAGCCAGTTGGCAACTTCGTCGTGTTCGAGGCCGATGTGCGTGAGGCGGGGAAGGCGGAGGCAGGCAGCCAGCAGGAGAATGACGAGTGGCGAGTGGCGAATGACGAATGAGCGCATCAGATGAGTTTGAGGCGGGTGGCGAGTGATGCTGGCACGATTTGGGCGAGGATTTGGCGTTCTTCGTCGCCGAAAATGCGGAGGGCGAAGAGGCCGACGGGGTAGATGATGATGCCGACGATGAGGGCGAGGATCAGGTTGATTTGGCTGAGGGCGAGCATGGCGGCAACCATGCCGATAGCGACGAGGATCGGCCGCACAAGCAGCTTGCCCCAATCGACGGCTGGCATACGCTGGCGCAAATAGTAGTTGAACATGATGAGCAGCACCAGCTCAGACAAAATGGTAGTAACGGCCGCAGCCTGATAGCCAAAGCGTGGAATGAGCGCGATGTTGCCCAGCGTGTTGAACAGGACACCGACGACAAAACCGATGGTGAGCCGCCGCTCGAGACCGAGCGAGATAATGGTGTAATTGGTGACACTATTGATCCAGCCGATGGGAATCGACCAGATGACGAGGCGGAGGGCGGTTGCGCCATCTGGCAAAAATTCGTCGCCGCCAAGCGTGCCGATCATGGGGGTGGCGAGGAGGGTGACGACGGCCGCGACGGGGAGCGCGACCAGCACGAGCAGCTTGACCGCCATGCGATAAGTACGCCGTGCGTCGTCGATGTTGCTGGTGACTTGGCGGGAGATAATGGGAAAGAGCGCGAAGGTGAAGAAGCTGGGGATGACGTTGAGCGCGTCTACCCATTTGTAGGCACTGTTATAAATTCCGGCCGCGCTGTCGCTGTCGATGCGGCCGAGTAGCACTTGGTCGATCTTGAAGAAAACAGTCGCCAGCAGATGGTTGAGCATGAGCGGCCACCCCATACGCAGAGCATTACGCTGGATGGTGGGATCGAATTGCCAGCCGGTACGCATGTCAAAATGGCGGTTGGCGATGATGATGAGGAGCGCGAGGGTGATGACGTTGGTGATGATGGAGACGGCCGCGAGACCGACAAAGCCGTAGCCGATCAACAAAACGACGACACCAAAGACAACTTTGAGAATGGTGGTGATGGTGCTGAGAACGGCCGGATATTCGGCCGCTTCCCACACGTAAAACAGCCCCGTAATCCCTTTGCCGATACCCGAAAATATCATGCCGATGCCGATAAAGAGCAATGCCATCAGCATTTCTGACTGCATCGGTTTGCCTGTCCAGAATTGCCATGAGCCGAACATGATAATGGGCAGCACGATCACGATCAGGCCGAGCCGGAGCAATGTTGTGTTGAACAAATAACGCCCTGCTTGGCTGCGGTCTTGCGCTACTTCACGGACGATCAGCGCGTCTAGCCCCCAGTTTGCCACGATGTCGAACCAGAGCGCGAGGCCTATCGCCTGAGCATACGCGCCATTGTTGTCTGTCCCCAAAACCCGCAAATAAAACATGGCGAAGGCGAAGTCGATCAGCTTGTTGAACAAATTGAGTGCCATCGGTGCCATGCTGTTTTTGGCGATTGATTGGGTGTTGGTCAGTTCGCCTTCTTGCCGATAAAAGCGTCGCCATAGCCAGACGACAAAGCCGAACACAATCACGATACCGGCCATCACAGACGCGAGTCCACCGATGATGAAGCTGCGCGGGCTGTAGCGGAAGCGGACGATGTGATCGCCGGGTGCATTGAGCATGACGGCGCGGAAGTTGCCGTTGACCAGTTCGACGGGCTGTTCGATTTCGTCATTTTCGTCGCCAGCGGCCGGACGGACAAACGCTCGCCAGCCTTGCGCGTGGCTGTCGTTGAGAATGAGCCATGACGGCCGATCAACGGTTGTTTGTATCGTCACTTCGACGTTGCCGTAGGTAGTGATGGCGGCCAGGCTGGTTGTTTGCGGTCGGCCGTCGAATGGGATGTTGTACGCCTGTAAATCGCTGAAATGGGCAACGGTGCGGGGGCCGGCCGATTGCATGGCGGCGTACACATTCTCCGATAACACAGTTGCGCTGGCAGGGATGGTATAGGCGCGGGGCATCACGGCGAGGTTCTCGTAGACGCGCACCCCTTCGGCCGCCCACACTTCGCTTAGCTTGGGTAAATTGAGCGTTTCTGATGTGATGATGTATTTGACAGTGAGCAGATCGAGCAGGGGCGAATTGAGCGACTGCCACTGCTTGATCGGCGCGATGCGGTTGAATTGTAGTTCGCTCTGTTCTTCGATTGCACCCATGTAATCGGTGTATTGCCGGTTGATAATCGAGTCGTAGCCGCGCACGTCTTCGATGTTGTATAGCCAGCCGGAGTTGGCATGGAAGGCGGTGTCTTTGGGGGCAAATGAGGTGATGCGCCAGTCGCCCGGTTGCGCTTCGAGCCAGTGGACGAGTTCTGGCTTGACATCGAGGAGGGCGGGGTCGGTGGCGGCGTGGAAGTGGCGGTTGGCTGCCCAGAAGTCGGCGGCCGTGAAGATCAATGGAAGAGACAACCAAAACCAGTTGAACTTACTCAAAATTCGGTCTGTTTTTTTAGCGTGCGACACAACGCCATGTATCGCTAAAATTGACATGAATATCATCCAAATAAAGAAGTAAATCTGCGGATGTAAATAGCTAAAAAAAGCACCGCCGTCGGCAAACGCATCAGGTGCTTGAGCAAGACCTGCAAATACATTATCGATCTGAGGCTGAAAAGTTTGATAAATAAAGCGGCGGCCGCTGAACCAGAGGATTGCGAAAAAGGGGATAGGGAAAGTAGCGAACTGGAATAGTGCAAGTCTACGCGATTCATCGTTGATCGATACAAACCATTCGAGACCCACGGCCGCCAGCACCGCCACACTCAACGACAGCGCAAACACCCAACGAAAGGGAGAATGCAATTGGTCGATAAAGGGCAGACCGTAAAAGAGCAGGGCGTAGAGGGGTGTACCGAAGATGAAGTTGAGGGAGAGGAAGCCGAGGAGGGTAAAAAAGAGTGTGGGCGCGTCGTCGTCTCGTTTTTTGAAGCGGGTGAGGATGTGGCGGCCGACCGCAACCGCGCTCAAGATCAACGGCAAGATACCGAGATAAATGCCCCCTTCGACATAATTTTTGATGCCCCAATTGCTTGTGCCAGCCCCGTGCGGGTTTGGTTCACCATAAGCGTTTGTCGTGAACGGCACCGTTTCGCCTGTGACAATATCGGTGTAGTCGTGATGGCTAGGATTACCGAAGAAGTTGGGCAAGGCAAGCGTGAGAATGCGCCGTTTGGGGAATGCCCATCCTTGCACTTCTTCAAATGATGCGCTGCCGTCGCGGAAGTTGGTGCTGGCGAGTTCGATAGACGGGATCAATTGCACCGCCCCCAACAGCAAGCCCACACCGACCATGATGGAGAGCCATACGCCCGGTTTGATCCATTTTTGAATGTTCGATTTATAGGTGGCAACAATTTTCCATGCGGCGTACAGAGCCATGATCAGCAGTGTGTACAGTGTGATTTCGGGGTGTCCGGCGAGGATGTTCATGCCGACACCGACGGCTCCGGCAATAGCCCAGGGCAGTGTGTTGCCTGCGGATGTATCGGCCGAACGCCTAATAACATTCTCGATGCAAGCGAGTAAAAACGGCAACCATACCGCACTGGAGATGATCATGGGAAAGACGGCCGCGCTGACGAGCATGAAGCCGCTGCCCTGATAGACAAGACCGAGCAGGGCAGAAGCGGGTCGGCCGAGGCGCAGGGTGCGGCCGAAAATATAGCCGCTCACTCCCGCCAGCCACAATTGACTGACCGTAAACCACCCGAACGCGGATAAAATAGGCAGCAAGAAAAAGAGCCAATTGAACGGGTAATACATGCCGTGCTGCCCGTTAGCCAAGAATGGCTGTCCAGCAAAGATGTGCGGGTTCCAGAGGGGGATTTCGCCGTTTTGCAGGCTTTCAATAGCGAACGTTTTCCACGGATAATTTTCGAGTACGAGGTCGCTCAACAAATTATTGTGAGGGGTAACAGCGTCGTATTGTTGCGCGTAGGTGGCCCAGGGTTGCCATTGGAAGAGGTTGTCGGCCGGGATCATGGTACGGCCGCCCACCGTGACATCCCAAAACAAAATCATGGGCAAAATGAGGAATGCCGCAACGATTAACAAATCGCTGCGTAATGGTTTTAGGCGCGTCCGTATCATGCGGATGGCAGTTTAACACAACTAATCGGGCGGGTCAGATACTGTCACATAACTGTGACATAACGTACTTTCGTCTGAATCGTACTGTTGAGTTAAATACATATATTTGCATATGCGTTACAGATCAATTATTAATCGTCACACTGAACTTAATCAAGTGTGTATGAAAACAGCACAAAATAATGGTGAAGATAATATATTTGCAAACATTATCCTCACTTAGAAAAATACCCGTAAGAAGCAATTGACAATGTATGATCGAATGAAATACCATCAAGATACTGTTTTAGCCTATGGGTTGCCAATCGAACGAGCCGCGAATCATGCCATCCAGTTTCTACGCTGGATGGCTGAGAATGAATTGCTGAGTGAATTATTGAAGCAAGAATGCAATGAACAATTAGAGCAATTTAGTAATGGTGAGAATACTCTTTTTGAAGTATTCGAATGGTTTGATTACAGCCTATCAGAAGATATGTTTTCACAGAAAGGCAAAGAGTTCGCGAGTGTTTATTATGGTGAACATGAAAGGCAATATATTCATGACTATCAATTGCTTTGCCAAAATCAACTGCCAACGATGTATCATGTAATCCTAAATGATGAAATTTACAATAGGGTTAAGAGTCGCATAGATGATAGATATCAAGAATGGAGTCTGAGAAGAAAGATAGCTTATAACGAAACTTCCTTATCGCCTAATATAGTAAACTACCTCAAAAAATTTAATAGTGTTCAAGCAAGAAGACTTTTAGAAACACTTCACTTATTTGCAACCAAGAAAAGTTTTACTTTTCCAAACATCGATAAAGGTGTAATCCTATACAAGTTGGATGGTGCAGAAAATCATAAAGAGATAGTTACTTTGTTTAGCCCGAAAATCTATTCAGATCGATTTGAGATGAAAGTACAGGTTGGTATCTATTTACATGACGTAGAGAAAATAATGAGAATAGGTCAAATCCCCAGAAGAGAGTTTGACATCACTATCGGTGGAATGCTGAGGAAAATTTCTGGGCAAAATATCTCGAATCATATTAGCGTAAATGCAAATATGTCTGATGATGAGATTACTCATATGATCAATGATTTTCTTAGCACTATCGAAGATAGTATCACGAACCTTTATTCATACAATCATATTAATGCTGTAACTATACAGGTATCCAATCTGTGATATAAATGATGGTCATGGACG
>CALECP010000241.1 GCA_937949915.1 uncultured Anaerolineae bacterium | reverse complement strand
ACAGATAAACAATACAAAAGTCGAATTTTATCTAAACAACAATCAATCAATAGGTGTGATAGTGTCGATACAATAAGCTAAAAGTCACCATTTTCATGAACTGTACTATAAGCTAAATGTACTTGTCTTGCATTGTGTTATTTTACACTATCTGCTAAACGCATGTTACATGATGCATCGCGTACCTATTGGGTTGGGCCTTGTGGGTAGGGACGTATTCTCGAAACATCTTGTTGTTAGAAATGGGGGATGCCCGGTAGTGTGAAGATGAACGAACTGCCGCCATCGGCCGATTCTTCTGTCCAAATGCGGCTGTCATGCGCTTCGACTGCCAATTTGCAAAAAGTAAGCCCCAGCCCTGTACCACGCACTTGCCCACCTCCTTGGTTGAAGGTGACAAAGCGGTCGAAGATACGTTCTCGTTGATCGGCCGGAATGCCGGGACCGTCGTCTGTGATAGTGACCCGTGTGCCGGTGTCATGCTCTGGATTGATGGCTGTGTCGGCCGCCAATGTGACGCGCACTTCGCCCCCACGCGGCGTAAATTTAAGTGCGTTATCGAGCAAGTTGACCAACACACGACGGACAACTTGCTCGTCTGCCCACACGGCCGGAAGATCAGCCGGGCTATGCGTTGTCAGCCGGATGCCGCGCTGTTGGGCCAACGGCCGTAAACGCGCCATCACATCTTGCACCAGCGACGGCAAGCGCATCGCTTCTGCGTCGATCACAAACGTGCCTGCCTCCGCCCGATTGATGTCGAGTAGTGAATCGACCATTTCTAACAACGATCCACAACTATAGTCGGCCGTTGTCAATAGATCGCTGACCAGCTTTTGTTCACGGCCGTCTATTTCCGAGCCGATCAGGTTGACTGAACTGCTGATCGTCGTGATCGGGTTGCGAAGATCATGTACGATCATGCGCGTCAAATCAGCCCGCCATTCTGCTCGCTGTCGCTCTTGTGTCACATCGCGGAACACCATCAACCAGCCCATCAACGCGCCTTCATCTGATGCGACTGTGACAGCATTGCGTTCGATGTAGCGGGTGATGTCAGGCTGGCGCACGATGTATGTTTCTGTTGTCGATGGAGGGGATTCGCCTTCACTAAGCGTTGTTAGTAAATTTTGGAGCTGCGCGACGGTGAAGCCCAGCGCACGAGAGGCTTGAGGGATGTTCAAATCAGTGCCGCGCAACTGTTGCAAATTGCTGCCCAATAGATCGGCGGCCGTGGGATTGATCAGGACGATCACGCCTTGTCTATCGACCATTAACACCCCTTCGTTGATCGAAAACAGCAATGCTTGCAACTGTTCGAGACGGCGAGAGAGGGCGGTATCTGTGCGGCCGTACAGGCGGGCGTTGTCGATGGCTGCGCTGGCTTGCCCTGCAATGGCGTGAAACATTTCGCGGTTCCATGCGCTGAATGGTTCGCCACTTTCGGCTCGTTCGACCACCATTGCGCCGATTGTTTTGTCGGCCGATGTCAGTGGCACACCCATCCACACACGCGGCTCTGAACTGGGCATCACCATGTCATGCTCATACGCAAAATGAAAATTGTCGGGAGTCAATTCAAGTATCCGCCGGTTCTCGATCACCCACAATGTCAAACCATCTGGCTGTATGTCTGCGTGCGTGGTCAAGAGTGGCTGGCTGTTCGTGGCGCGTGTGGTCACTGTTTGCTCCCACTTTTCATTGTCATCCAGCAGGGTCAAATAAAAGTGATCGCCTGGAATGGCGGCATTGACTTGGCTATGGATTTGCGTGATGACGGTCGGGAGGTCGAGTGTCTCGCGTAGTGATGATCCTTCGTCGTTGAGACGACTGAATTGCTGGATGCGTTGCTCTGCACTGTAACGGCCGAGCCATGACCGTCCATTGATGATTGCAAATGTGGAGATGCTGACCATCAATAACAAAAATGCGGGGATGCCGATGTCGGCCGAAGCGATAAACAACATGAGCGGTACAGCAAAAAAAGTAATACCCAGCAAATGAGGGCTGGCTTCATCAAAAAAGAGCGTGCCACGGCTGCGATTGAGCCGCCAGTAGAGGACGCGCAACAGCAGAAAAATGGTGAAGTAAATGGCTGTGAGGATGATGGGGGAAAAGGTGCTTTCGGCCGTATTTGGCACGTTGCGGACGATCAGTTGAATCAGGGTAGGGCGGCCGCCAAATGAATAATTTGCCAACCCTGCTATCGCTAGATTCAGCAAGTGAAACACGCCCAAGCCGAGCCGATGCACACGGCGAATCGGCTGCTTTACGCCCGGTTGGTTTAATGGCTGCCACGCGGGGCGCACCACTTCGGCGAACGCGATACCAATGGCAGCGGCCGCGATGGCAAATCGTAGCCCCATATCGCCATCCAGCAGCGTACTGTTTGCCACAATCGGCGTGAGACCGACATAGCCGAAGGAGAGGGGGATGCTAAAGTTGATGGTGACGACATACGCGACGGCCGTGACGATCAATTTGGCTATCGGTGGGTTGGTCGCAGGGATGATGATGAAGGCGGCCGCGGTCAATGCGCTCAAAAACAGCCCCCACTCCAGCAAGCTGTCCACCCGTTTCAGCCATTGAAAACGCATTTTCATTGTCAATCTGCCAGATTGGGATCGATGATATACGCCCACCAATTGTTGGCGATGCCGTCTTGCGAACCGATTGTGTTTGGAAGGCGTTCGAGCCACCAACGATGATGGGCGCGAATATCGCCATGTCCCCAATCGGCACAATCCATCGGCCGCATCTTGCCTGTCAGGTTCGGGTAATTGAACCAATCATCGGCGCAACTGAGTACCGGCCGTTGGTTGCCCCAATCATAATCGCGGTCACTGTTGGGCGAAAAGTGGACACTGCCCACACCGGAAAGCCCCGGATGCGTCTTTTCATAGCGTACATATTTGCTCCACATGTTCGCTTCTTCAGGGTGATTGCGATACACGTGGCGCATAATCGACTCGACACGATGTCCAAAACTTTCCAGCATTTCACCCACGCCCCGCTCAAAATTAAAGCCCATGATCACAAAACGCCGTCGCAATTGGTCACTATCTATACCGGGCGCATTGCACCAAAATGCACCGGGGCCCACCATGCGCGATTCATAGTAACCGCCCTGTGGAAAGCCATGCAGCCATACTTCATCAATCACACCGCGATTGATTTTTGGCACGATCTCAAATTCGCGGATGATTTGATCGTAATCAGCCCAATCTGGCTCATGCGGCCGGGTGCGATCCCGCCACATGGTGTAATACTCATCTGCGCCATACGTGAAGCCATCGATCTTGGTCGGAAAGCCATCCACCTCGATCACTTCTACGATGTCGTATGTGATGTACCCTCTGCTGACTTCATGTAAATCTTGTGCATACGCTTTTGCCAGCGCGACAGGATCATTCCAGCCAAATAGCTCGCGCAATGTTTTGCCACCCATCATAGGGACACGTGGATTGTGTACGATCAGCGATACTTTTTGGGTGATGCTTTCAGGCGGGATGATGGCGGGTTGATACGGCCGTGCCGGGTCGATCTGTCTTTGGAGCGAGTTGAGTAGCGATTGGATGCGTTTGAACATTTGAAAAGTATAAGGGGAAAAGGTAAATGTTGAAACCCCTGACACGTTTGCTTTTATCCAATCTATTCCCCTTTTGCTTTCAACCTTAGCGGCTACTGCTTTTCCCTTGGTAGGTTGAGAAATAGGCCGGACAATACTACGATTGCTTCTTGCGGCGGTATCTCTCCCGGTGGTGGGAATGCTCTTCACTTTGCGGCCACGGCCGCCTCCTAATTTTGAGGCGGCCGTCGTCACGCTCCGTCTTGATATGACAGGTACTGAGTGACAGGCAATTGTTGTAGATGGCCTATGGCAACACGCCCAAGTCGCTCAACATTTTGACTGTTCCCGCCAGATCGGTGTAATCAGATACGTCGATGTCGAGAGCCGCATTGTTCAATTGTTCCAGTGGTGGCAACCCGCCAACTGTTTTCACACCTTCCACCAGCGGATATTCATAAGTTTGCGCTGCAAAAAATTGTTGCCCCGGCACAGATAGCATAAATTGCAGAAAGCGTTCCGCATTTTCGCTGTTTTGTGATGTGTTGAGAATACCCGCGCCGCTCACCATGATCAATGAGCCGGGTCCCCTGCTTGGCAAGAAATAATTACGGGCGGCAAAGCTATCCCCTTCTTCTGATAAAAAGCGATAAAGATAATAATGGTTGACGAAACCGACAGCGACTTCACCGGCGGCCGTTCCCGCGACTGTTGGCGTATTCTTCGCGTAGGCAACCGGATCGTTAGCGATGATGCCCTCTAGCCACGTCTGCGTCTTGGCATCTCCCCAGCTTGCTCGCATCGCTGTCACCATCGCCTGGAAAGAGCCATTGGTGGGAGCCCAGCCGATTTTGCCCTGCCACGCGGGGTCAGTGAACCCCCATATATCGGCCGGAAGTTCAGTGGCGGGGTCTGTAATCTCATCTGTATTGTAGACAACCACTCGCGCACGGCCGGAAATGCCCACCCATAGACCATCATCCGATGCAAAATTTTCTGGCACCAAGCCCAGCACATCCTCTGACAAGGGTTGGAGCAATCCCGCATTGGCAACCGCGCCCAGTCCGGCCGGGTCTTGGGCATAAATGATGTCGGCCGGGCTATTCTCGCCTTCCTCCATCAAAAGAGCCGCAATCTCGCCTGTGCTACCCCAGCGCACATCCACCTCGATCCCGGTCGCCGCCTCGAACTGCGCGATCATCGGTGCGACAAGGCTTTCGCTGCGCCCCGAATAGATTACCAATTTGTTTGGATCGGCCGCTTCTTCCCCACCGCATCCTGCAACTACAAACATCATGACCAACATGAGAGTGACTAACTTTATCTGAGACATAAATTCCTCGTTTAATGGGCAATTTGTACCTGACAAATCACGCCGCCGTTTTTGGTTGATGTGCTGATTGTGCCGATCTGTCACTGATAAATCTATAGTGCGCGATCATTCAAAAATGAACGAGGCGCATACGGCCGAATGAACGGGCGTTAAATTTATTGTGTACGGGCGTGATCGTTTGTGTTTAATGGGGTGTATTTTTCGGTTGTTTTTTAGATGGTCATAGCGTGGAGTGGGTTTGCTACCGTAGAGGCGCAGAGTTTTTTTTCAAGTGCATTGGTCGGCCGTTTTGTAGATGAGCAATTCATCGTCTTGGTGGTGGGGTGTACCGAGTTGCGCTTGCCACAAATCGAGCAAGACGGCCGGGGCGAAGCGGTGGACGACGATGTAACACACATGGTCGGCCGCGAGATCGGCGTAGCCTTGCTGCACTTGTGCGGCCGTGATCGGCAGACTGGGGTCTAGCAGCCATTGAATGAAAGAGGATTGCTGCTGGTAGACATACATATCGGCCGTGCGCCGCGAAACATGACCGCCTAGTAGCTTTTTGCGATGTGTAATTTGGTACATCATAAACGCTTTGTCTACAGAATTGGCGTTGAGCGGCAGTTGCAGCATGGCGTAGTCGGCCGGATCGGCCGCCAGCGTGTGCAACCATTGTGGGGTGATGGGGTCGCGTGTGCCATACGGCATGACGGCCGCCTCAATTAACACCAGTCCCGCGAGCAACGGCACGATCCACATTTTTTTCGTGCGGCGTGTGATCGCTTGTGCGCCATTGACAGCCAAAACAGCGAGGGGAATACTCAGTACGGCATTAAAACGGTAGGCATAGCGCATCAGTTCAGCCAAGACACTGCTGGTGAAGAGGCGATAGAGGGGGGAGTTTGTGCCGATGGCGAGTAGCATGAGGGTGAGGACGGCCGCCATTGCCCACCCTGTTCGGCGCGGCCGACTGATAAAGCCAATAAGTGCTAATAAAAGCGTGGTATAGCCGATAAATTCGACACGATTCCCGTCTTGTTGGTACGGTTCTGGGATGGCGTTGGCAAGCGGTTGGTAGGCGGTTTGGTGGGTGTTGGGAATGATCCAGGCGAGGGGGTTTGTCGGCCGGTCATCGTCTTGTGCGGCCGTGACGGCCGTCTTGCCCGGAGCATCTGTCAGCACAGTCGCATTGAGTACCGGCAGGGCAAACGGGAGCATGACAAGGACAGCGAAGCAGAGGGCGACGGCCGTTTGCGTCACCGTTTTTTTGTCCAATGGGTAGCGCAGCAACCATTGCACCCCGGCCGTACAAATCGGGATGATCGCCACCGTGAGTAATGCCCAGCGCGACACGCCGATCAGCCCCACGCACACGCCTGCCCAAACTGCATCCCGCCACCGTTGTTTGTGCAAAGTGCGGTGAATAAACAGCATCGCCAGTGGCACGGTGGCGATCAGGGCAAGGTTGGGCTGTCCGTAGCGGGAGAGCGTGAACGGAAAAAAGCCGATGATGATGCTACCCAGCAAAGCCAGTGTCGTTTTGTACGCCAGTTCGCGTAGCAACAAGTAGCCAGCCAGTCCGTTGAGCGCAAAAATAGTGATTTGCATGAGGCTGTACGCTGCCCAGATATTGGTGATTTGGCGAAACGGCCACCACAGCAAAAAGTTGAGCCAAGCGGTGTTGTGTGTGGCGAGTGATGCGCCGTCTGGGTAGAAAATGCGGGTGGTATGGAGCGGGTTTTGTCCAGTTGCGGCCGCTTCTGCCAGCCAGTCGAACGTCCACAAATGCACCCACACGTCGCCTCCGCTGCCGCTTGGGACGCGCTCTCCTAGCACCGTTATCAATGGATAGGTCATCACGACAGAGATGGTGAGAAGGAGCAGAAAGATGGCAAATAGCTTGAGATAGCGCATGGTTGTACGGCCGATTGTATCCAATGCCAGCCTGCCCCGCATTCTGTTACAATACGCGCATGATACTTGAAATGATCGGGAGTGATAATGAGTAAATACGAAGCGGTAATCGGTTTAGAAGTTCATGCCGAGTTGATGACAGACTCGAAGATGTTTTGTGGTGCGCCTGTGGTGGATAGTGTGGAGGCCGAGCCGAATGTGGCTGTCCGGCCGCTCTGTCTCGGAATGCCCGGTACGCTGCCCGTCGCCAATAAACAAGCGATTGAGTACGCGCTCAAAGTGGCGCTGGCACTGAACTGCGACATCAATAAATTCAATCGGTTTGACCGCAAAAACTACTTCTATCCCGATCTGCCGAAAGGGTATCAGATCAGCCAATTGGATCACCCGATTGGGGTCAATGGGTACGTTGATGTGACGCTAGAAAGCGGCGAAGTGAAGCACATCCGGGTACGGCGCGTTCACATGGAAGAGGACACCGGCAAGCTGACGCACATGGCCGATGGCACGTCGTTGGTTGACTACAATCGCGCTGGTGTGCCGTTGCTAGAGATCGTGAGCGAGCCAGATATTCATTCGGCCGAAGTGGCACACGCCTACGCGACCCATTTGCGCCAGATTTTGCGCTATCTGGAGGTCAACAGTGGCGATTTGGAGAAGGGCGTACTGCGCGTCGAGCCAAATATCAGCATCCGGCCGACAGGCACAGACGAGCTGAACACACGCACCGAAGTGAAAAACTTGAACAGCTTCCGCATTTTGTACATGGCGAGTGAGTACGAGATCAAACGGCAGACGGCACTGATTGAGTCGGGTGGTAGCGTGGTGCAAGAGACGCGGGGCTGGAACGAGGAGCGCAAAAGCACATTTAGCCAGCGCATCAAAGAAGACGCGCACGATTATCGCTACTTCCCCGATCCTGATCTGCCAGCCATCGAACTCGATCAATCGTTTATTGATGCTGTCCGGGCCGGTTTGCCGGAGCTGCCTGCGTCTAAAATTGAGCGCTACCAGACGGAGATGGGGCTGGGCGCGGCCGATGCGAAGCAACTCGCGGCCGAAAAGCGCACTGCGATCTGGTTTGATGCGGCCGTCACGGCCGGAGGCGATCCCAAAGCGGTCGCCAACATGCTGATCAACAATTTGTCTGCCATGATGAACGAATCGGGACAAGCGATTGACGACATCGCCGTTACGCCCGATAGCTTGGTCGGGCTGTTGGTGCAGGTTGAGAAAGGGGTGATCAACAAAAATATCGCCAAAGAAGTACTGGCAGAAATGTTTGCCAATGGCGGCTCGGCCGCGTCGATTATCGCGGCAAAAGGATTAGCCCAAGTTAGTGACGACGGCCCGATCCGTGATGTGATCAGCACCATTTTGGCGAACAACCCGAACGAACTGGCGGCGTACAAAGCGGGTAAAACAAAACTGCGCGGCTTCTTTGTCGGGCAAGTGATGCGCGAAATGAAGGGCAAGGCAAACCCGGCCGTGGTCAATCAATTGCTCGATGAGGCACTCAAATCATAGGCCACTCTGAATCATTATGGAGCGCGTTCAGCAAGTCTGCGTCGGTGGCGCGGCGGTTTTTTTGAATGGTGCGCCGCTTGGCGAACATGCGCGGTAAATGGCGAATTGCTGCCATCTGTCCTTTCAGGCGGGCGCGGGCAGCCTCGCCTCGCCAATGTTTGATCGCCTCGCGGGTGATCGCTATTTGACCACTGACGACAGCCTGCCAATTCTTTTTGAAAAGGGTTGTGGGGTAATTTTTGGCGAGTAGATAGAGATAGTTCCGGCCGTCATAAAAACTGCCAGTCACCCCGCCTCCGGTCGCTTTTAATTTGTGATAGACAACGGCCGACGGCACATACAGCACCTGCCACCCCGCCAATTGGGTACGCCATCCCATGTCCACATCTTCGCACGAGAAAAAGAAATCATCATCGAGAAAGCCGATCTCTTCCAGCAAGGTGCGACGATAGGCGGCCGCGCCCCCACACGCGCTAAACACCTGCTCCTCTGTCTCAAATTGCCCGACATCTGTCTGCCACACCCCTCGATTGCCCGGAACACCATTGACGCGCACAAAATCCCCGGCCGTGTGAAATTTGTCGCGCTCATCGAATAACAACATTTTGCTGGCGACTGCGCCCACGCGGGGATGCCGTGCAAAGGCAGACACGATCTCTGCCAGCCATGTTGGCTGCACGGCCGTGTCATTGTTCAGCAGCACGATGATGTTGCCCCGGCTGTGTGCGTAGCCGACGTTACACGCGCCCGTAAACCCTCTATTTTCTGGCAGTTCAACCAGTTTCACTTCTGGAAAATCGGTACGAATGTACGTTTGCGATCCATCGGCCGAGCCATTATCGACCAATATAATCTCAAAATCAGGGTACGTCTGTTGGCGCAAACTATTGAAACAATCAGCCAGATGCTGCTTGCCATTCCAGTGCGGAATAATGATAGAGACGTGCATATTTTACTTTACCCACGCTCGCAATAACCTCTGCGCCCCTCCGCGCCTCTGCGGTCAAGAAAGGGTACAAACTATTACGGTCGCATTCGGGACACCGTGCGCGGAAACGCAATCGTCTGGCGCACATGCTGAATGCCACAAATCCACGCTACCGTGCGCTCCAGCCCCATGCCAAACCCACTGTGCGGCACACTGCCATATTTCCGCAAATCGACATACCAATCATAATTTTCTAATGGCAGATCGTGCGCCTTGATCGCGTCGATCAATTTGTCGGGATCACTCATGCGCTCACTGCCACCGCACACCTCGCCGTACCCTTCTGGGGCCAGCAGATCAACGCTTTTGCATATCTCTGGTCGTCCCGGCCACGGCTCCATGTAAAACGCTTTGATCGCCGTCGGATAGCCATACACAAACACCGGTTTGTCAAATTGTTGGGTCAGCGCTGTTTCGTGTGGTGAACCAAAATCGTCACCCCACTCTATTTTGAGCATCTCGGCGCGTTCCGGGTCTGTCTCGGCCGCCTGTAATGCTTGCAAGCGCTCAATCGCTTCATCGTAACTAATGCGCGGGAATTGGGGCTGCACGTTCTCAAGCGCGGCCGTATCCCGTTCTAGTACCGCCAGCTCTGGCGCACGATGTGTCAACACCATTTGCACAATGTAGCTGACAAATTGTTCCTCAATATCCATCAGTTGATCGAGATCGCAGAACGCAATTTCCGGCTCGATCATCCAAAATTCACTCAGATGGCGGCGTGTTTTCGATTTTTCCGCCCGGAAAGTGGGGCCAAAGCAGTACACCCGGCCGAACGCAAAGATATTCGCCTCGTTATAAAGCTGCCCTGTTTGTGCCAGATACGCCGTCTCGTCATAGTAGCCTACTTCAAACAGGTTGCTCGTCCCCTCGGCCGCGCTCGGTGTGATGATCGGCGTGTCCATGTTGATGTAGCCATTGTTGTCCAGCCACTCTTGCATCGCCCGTTTGATAGTGGCGCGAATGCGTAGCACCGCCCATTGCTGCTTGGATCGCAGGTGCAAATGACGATTGTCAAACAAAAATTCGATGCCATGCTCTTTGGGTGTAATGGGGTATTCGTGTGCCGCTTGGATGATTTCGATTTGAGAAACATCAAGCTCATAGCCACCGGGCGTACCTGGGGCGCGATCCTCTTTCTTCACCTTGCCCGTTACACGCACAGACGACTCTTGTCCCAATGCCTTGACTTCATTAAAAAGATCGTCGTTGTTCAGATTCGGCCGGAACACAACACATTGGATGATGCCAGAGCCATCGCGCAAGCGAATAAATTGTAATTTGCCTTTGCCTGTTTTTTGATAAACCCAGCCCTGAAGTGTTACTTCGTAGCCTTCGTATAATGCAATATGCTCGATAAGAACGTGATCAGCCATCTCAATTACTCCGTGTCAGATACAAATATAGATAAATGATTGTACATTATTTTGCTTGCCAGCGCGTCAGATAAGTGCGATACAATCGCTGCATGATTGAAAAATGGGAAGAAATAGAACGAGTGGAAGATGGCGATCACAAAATTTTTGTGCTGAATCGCGTCAAACGGCGCTCGCCAGTGACAAATATCGTGCATGATTTTGTGGTGCTAGATGCGCCGCAAGCGGTCAATGTGATTCCGGTGACAGAAGATGGCATGGTGGTGATGGTGCGCCAATATCGGCATGGCGTAGATCGGGTGATGCTCGAATTTCCGGCCGGGCTGATCGATTCCGGTGAGGAAGATACGCCAGAGAAAACAGTGCAGCGCGAACTGCTAGAAGAGACGGGGTACACGGCCGAATTTGTCGTACAAACAGGTTCGATTACGCCCGTCCCATCCTTTTACAACGGCCGCACACACACCTTCGCCGCCTTTGGCTGCCGCTTGACCGGAGAACAAGCCCTCGACACCCAAGAAGATATTGCGGTTGAGCTTGTCCCCCTCAACGACATCGACATCTTGATTGAGCAAGGTTTTCTCGACCACGCGCAAGACATTTCTGCGTTCTACTTTTTCAAAAAATATATTCAATCGCAAGGCACGTAGGGACATGGCTTGCCATGTCCCTGTAGAGTGGAATAAGAACATTTGGTATTTGTGTGTATGATCGAAACGCCTCTTTTCGCGTTTCGGCAGAGGTTAGCAGGTATGAAAATTGCGTTGTTCACCGAAGTTTTTTTGCCCAAAGTAGACGGGGTTGTCAATACGCTCTGTTACTTGCTGCGTTATTTGGCGGCCGAAGGGCATGAAGCGATGTTGTTTGTGCCAGATCGTGGGACACAGACACCGGCCGAATATGCAGGAATGCCTGTGATCAAATTTCGGCCGCTCCCGTTCCCGCTCTATCCCGAAATGCCTGTTGTGCCATTGTTGCGCCGCCAAACCCTCCACAAACATCTCAAACCATTTGCCCCCGACGTGATTCATGTCGTCAATCCCGCCTTTTTTGGTCTCAGCGCCATCCGGTGGGCAGAGAAATATAATGTACCTGTTCTCGCCTCCTACCACACCGATCTGGCGGGGTATGCGCGACGCTGGGGGTACGGTTTTATGGTGCCGTTCGTGTGGTGGCTGACGCGCCTCATTCATAATCGGGCGCAACTCAATCTCGCGCCGTCAAAGACGACGATGCGCTACTTGGCAGAGAACGGGATCGAGCGGCTGGGCGTGTGGACGCGGGGCGTGAATACTGAGCTGTTCCGGCCGGATCAGCGCACGGCCGTATGGCGCACGCGGTTGTCCAATGGGCATCCTGACGCGCCATTGTTGCTGTTTGTCGGCCGTATTGCCCCCGAAAAGCGTGTCGATTGGCTGCGGCCGCTCCTCGATCAATTGCCCGACGTGCGGCTGGCGATTGTCGGCGATGGCCCCGCACGTACAGAAATGGATGCGCTATTCGCTGACACAAACACGGTGTTCACTGGCTATTTGCAAGGGGACGAATTAGCGGCCGCGTTTGCCTCGGCCGATATTTTCGTTTTCCCGTCGCCCAACGAAACATTTGGCAACGTTATTTTAGAAGCGATGGCATCCGGTTTGCCGCCTGTGTGCGCGGCCGCTGGCGGCCCGCTCGATTTTGTGGTCGATGGCGAGAATGGGCTGCTATTTGAGGCTGAGAGCGCGGCCGCCTTTGTGACGGCCGTGCAGCGCATCGTCAGAGACAAATCGTGCCGTCAGCGGCTGGCAGAAGGCGCATTGCAGACGGCGCAAACGCGATCATGGACGGCCGTATTAGAGTTGTTGATACAAGATTACGAACGGCTTGTGCTTACGGCGCAAACATGACCGGCATCATCACCGTATACGTTTCGTCAAAAAAGGCAGGCATTGTTGTCACACAATAGGTATCGACAGGTTGCGTCGGTGTTGCCACAAATTGCGTAAAAATCGCATCGGGGCAACTGTGCCGCCCAATCGCTGAATGACCAAATGCAGGAAAGGTGACATGGGTGCTATTGGGCAGTCCGGCCGCGACCAAATCGCCATACGCGGGTGGCGTGATCGGGTCAAATTCGCCCGATGTGAGTAGCGTGGGAATGGGGCTGTTGATCGCCAATGTCTCGGTGATTCCCGCGAACGCTTGCGCCGTTGCTAATGGTGTGCCGAGGTAGTCTGAACAGTACGAACTGAAATTGGTCGGTGGCAAATAACGGTACGCTACCTCTGGTCGGATGCTGCTCGTATTGGCAACATAGCGCGAAAAGCTGGAGAAAATACCGTCATCATTGCACATGATCATCCAGTAGGCGTTGCGGTTAAAAATGGTGTCGTTACGATTTAGGGCAGCAAAATAGTCATTGATAAATACGTCATAGTTTCCATTGATCGCTGCTTCGAGATAACCGGGAATGTGGTTCAATTCGTCCGTTCTGTATAGCATCCGAAATAGGTGGGCGATCAAGAAATCGTTATTTACCTGTACCGATACAGTTATATTGCG
>CALECP010000240.1 GCA_937949915.1 uncultured Anaerolineae bacterium | reverse complement strand
ATGGCGCGCCATGTCCCTACGAATGTGCGTCAGTTAATTCATTTTCGTTCCATAAAATTTGAAAGAGAAAAGAAAAGAGGAAAAATGATGAACACCGTAAAGCTATTGAAATTTTGTATTTTGTTGAGCGTCTTTTTGTTTGTACTGCCCCCAGTTCTGGCGCAGGATGATGATCAAAAAGCGGTCAAGGCGGCAAAGGTGGTGGGCGGACAACCGGCCGATCCGGGCGAATACCCGTTTATGGTGGCTCTGATGTCTCCAAACAATTCAGATGGCTACAATGCACATTATTGTGGTGGTGCGTTGATCGATCCTGAGTGGGTGCTGACGGCCGCGCACTGCTTGGAAGGGGAAACCTCTGTCGATATTGGGCTTGGCTTTCACGATCTGTCCAATTCGCCCGGTGCAGAACGGATAGCGTCGAGTAACATTTATTCGCATCCCGATTATTTCAGTGTGCAAGGTGGTAGTGACATTGCGCTGATCAAGCTTTCGTCGCCAGCCAACGGGTATCAGTTGGCGCAATATGCGACGAGTGAGGCGCAGAATACGACTGGAACGGCCGCGATTGCTATCGGCTGGGGCGCATTATCACAAGGGGGGCAATTTCCGACTATTTTGTACGAAGTTGATGTGCCGCTTGTAGCGAGTGATGATTGCAATGCGTGGGGCGAATCTGAGTGGGGGCCGGGCGGTGCTGTGTTGGCCGATATGATTTGTGCAGGGTACCGTGAGGGTGGCAGAGATACGTGTCAGGGAGACAGTGGTGGCCCGCTATTTTATTATGATAATGGTGTGCCTATTTTGGTAGGGGCGACCAGTTGGGGCGAAGGGTGTGCCAAGCCAGATTTCCCAGGCATTTATGCACGGGTCTCCTACTTTACAGAGTGGATCGAGGGCTATGTGGGTAATCCAAACATCACACCGACCCCATCACCAACGACAGACCCCAATGCAACGGCGACACCGACCCCGACATCAACACCAACCCCGACGATGACCCCGACACCGACCGCGACACCTGTGCTGATGCTTGATGCGTATGAACCGGATGATGAGGCTGGCAGTGCGAGTGTGATTGCAGATGGCGAAACACAGACGCATTCGATTCTCCCGGCCGGAAATGAAGATTGGCTGACATTTACGCTCAATAGTGCCTCGGCCGTGTCGATTTTGACGGATGGCACGGAAGGAGATACCACACTGGCTCTGTACGATAGTGCAGGCAATGAGGTGACATACAATGATGATGGTGGGGCGAACACATTTTCCTTGATCGACCTGACGTGCGAAACGAACCCGCTACCGCCGGGGACGTATACGCTTCTTGTTGATTCGTACTCCGCTGACGAAACGATTGCGGCCTATACTATCGCGCTCAACACATCGGTGTGTACGTCTACGCCTGAACCAACGGCCGTGCCACAGGCAGATGCGTATGAGCCAGATGAGACGGCCGCTACGGCCGGAACGATCAACAATGGCGATACACAAACGCACTCTATCTTCCCTGTAGGCGACCAAGATTGGCTCACATTTACACTCACAGAAGAGTCGAATGTGACGATTGTCACAGAGGGCGCGGCGGGCAGTGACACCCGTTTGTATTTGTATAACAGTGCAGACAATCAAATCGGTTTCGATGAT
Organism: uncultured Anaerolineae bacterium; assembly: GCA_937949915.1. Classification (GTDB taxonomy): domain Bacteria; phylum Chloroflexota; class Anaerolineae; order Promineifilales; family Promineifilaceae; genus CALECP01. The sequence continues at coordinate 12,364 of CALECP010000240.1, read as the reverse complement.
GATGGTGGTACGGGAGCATACTCATTGATCGAGCGAACATGTGCGGTGAATGCGCTTCCGGCCGGAACATACACCGTACTGGTCGATGAGTACGGCAATGATCAAGGGATCGATGCGTATGCTATTAGCCTCAGTAGTTACGCTTGTTTGTCATTGGCAGAGGATGCGTATGAAGGGGATGACACGGCCGTGCAAGCCTCCCCCATCACCAGTGGCGCAACCCAAGTGCATTCGATTTATCCGGCAGGGGATCAGGATTGGGCCAGATTTACGTTGAGTCAACCAGCGGCCGTGACGATTGCGACCACTGGCGATTTGGGCGACACACGTCTTTATCTATACGATGGCGATGGTAATGAGATCGGCTTTGATGATGATGGTGGGACAGACCTGTTTTCGATGATCGAACGAGGATGTGAGGCTGACCAACTTCCGGCCGGGACATACACCGTCCTGGTCGATGAATATGGCAACGATGCGATCATCGAAAATTATCAGTTGGCTGTCACTGTGTCAGCTTGTACACCAGACGTACCATTAGCAGTTGATATGCGCGGGGCAGATACGGCTGGCACAAGCGGAGCGCACCTGCTGTTCACCTTTATCGTACTCCAAATCATGTTGGTCGCATGGTGGCAGGTGCGCGTAAAAACATCGAACTCAAAACTTGACAGACTCCCGGCGAACTGAAATACTGGCAGCTTGATGATGAACGAACCGCGCTTTTTTGTCCGTGATATACCGGTGTATGGTGATGTGATCCTTGCGCCGATGGCTGGCTATTCTGATGTGCCGCATCGAGCGTTGTGTCGCTCGTTTGGTTCATGTATGCAGTACACAGAATTTGTAGCGGCCGAAGATATTTTGGGCGGCAGCCGCAAGCCAGCGCGGTTGATGGATTTTAAGCCGGACGAGCATCCACGTGTGGCGCAGATATTTAGCCACTCGGCCGACCGTTTGTTTAATGCGGCCGTCAGCGTGTTAGAGCGGTTTTCACCCGATATTCTCGACATCAACATGGGGTGTTCGACCCGGCGTGTCAGTGGACGCGGGGCTGGCGTGGGCATGATGAAAACGCCCTTGCTCGTCGCGGAGGTGTTTGAACGGCTGGCGAAAGAGCTGCCGATCCCGATCACGGGCAAAATTCGACTAGGGTGGGAAGAGAACGAAAACTATGTGGAGATCGGCCGCATTATGCAAGAGTCGGGTGCGAGTTTGGTTGCCATTCACCCGCGCACCAAAGAGCAAAAATACAACGGTGAAGCGCGCTGGGCGGCGATTGCAGAACTGAAACAAGCACTCTCTATTCCGGTGATCGGCAATGGAGACATCACCACCCCGGCCGACATCAACACAATGCTGGCGTACACCGGTTGCGATGCGGTTATGATCGGCCGGGGTGCGATTGGCAATCCTTGGATTTTTGCGCGGCGGTCACGCGCCGAGCTAACGACCGCGCAACTATTTGACGCAATCCGTTTTCACTTCCATGAGATGATCGCCTACCACGACACGACGCACGGGCTGTCGATGTTTCGCAAGTTTGTCAAGAAATATCTGGAATCGTACCCTTTGAGTCGGGAACAGGTGCGCGAATTGATGACAGCGGCCGATGTACCGATGTTCCTGATGAGATTGGCGCAGGTTGAGCATGAGTTGGAAAGTGCAGAAAAGATAGGCGCGTCTAAGCTCGCCCAGTTGCCATCTACAGGATAGGTGGATCGCTTGTCAGAGATTGATCGATGCAATTTGTATTTTTTGTCGGGGTAAATGCGTCTGTATTAACAGTTGGTCGCTAAAGATGAGAATACAACGACTCTACTGGTTGGTATATAGTAGGCTGTGTGAGCAGCCAAGACAATTTGGAAAGACGAGGATAATGATAAGGGGTTCGGCCGGTTGGTCGAACCTCTTTTTAATTTTGGCGATTATCCCGTCTGCCCGTTGTCGTGGGGAACAACGTGCATGTACGAGATATAGCCTTAAATTTTATGCTTATGGGTCGATGTTGATCTGGCTTGATAGATCGTCGTCATCGTTGCCGCCATCTTGATAACGGTTAGCTAATTTGCCCATTTCACCGCTCAACCAGCGCAAACCTTTTGCCATATTTTCTTTTGCGTCGTCGATGCGTTCGGGGTCGATATTCGGCCGGGGGATGTTGACGCGACTACGGCCGCCACTTGCTTCCGTACTGTTTTTTGGGGTGGGCGGTTTATCTGGCTGTGCTTCGTCACCGCGCACAGAGCGAATTTTCTCGGCCGCATTTTGTGCGTCCTCGCGCATTTCTGTCACGACACGGTTCGCTTCGCTAGAAAACTTCTCCCAGCCTCGCCTCAAATCGTCTTGCAATTTATCCGCTTGGTCACGCGCAATCGCGTTCTGGGCGTTTTCGGCTAATTTGCGGCCGAACCGCCCCATCTCATCGACCAAACTAGAACTGCCTGAACGGCCGTTATCTTCACGTACTTCATCTTCTTCGATGATGATCGTCTCTGGTTCGCGCTTCAGCCGCTTTTTTATGTCATCTACATTGCTCATAATTATCGTCTCCGTAAACATAGGTAAGAAAACACCTATGCCTGCATTGTATAACGTGCTAGGGATGGCTGTCTATTTAGAGGAGCGTAAGAAATAGGATAGTAAATCGGTATTTCAGCATTTCAGTCGGTCAGTAAATCGGTAAATGCCGCTTGGTCACAAACATTCGTAGCGACAAGACGATTACATCAACGAGATAATCTGTTTACGGCCGACTGACAAACTGAAATACCCCCCCTGATACCATCACGGCAAAAATGTATCGCCCAACTTGCGGAAGAAGCCCCCGACCGCTTCCTTGCGCTCTATTTGTCTGCGTTCCAGTTCGCGTTGCTCGTCTAGGTCGTCTAGGTATTCGGTCAGCATCCCGGCGATCAAACGGTTGCGCTCGGCCGGTTCCATCTCTTTTTCTAGTCGTTGGGCGAGTTTGGTGGGCAGGGTGACAACAATGCGCTTGTCGCGTGCTTTAGATGCTTTGGCTTTGGGGGCTGATTTGGCTTTTGTGGTTGTTTTTTTGCTCATAGACAGGCTCAAAGAAAAAATGTTCGACTCGAAAATATCATAACATACTCGTTTGTTGCTGAAAAGCGTAAAATTACAGGATGAATACAGTTTTTCGATTTTTGGCACGGCCGTACTTCATTGTATTGTTTGTTGTATGGCTCATTTCGATGATGCTTATTGCGTGGAGGCAGCATACATTTGCCCAGGCGGCCGTCATGCAGCACATTTTTCTACCGATTGTGACACACACACAACCGCCAGCGGCCGTGTCGGCCGTTGTATCCCAGATCGCGCTAGAGGGCGCACAATGCCCCAACGATATTGCCGTCAATCAGCACAGTGGCCTCGTCTACGTCACCAACGCCGAGAGCGATAGCATTTCGATTTTGAACGATGCAGGGGTGGTGCGAACGCTTGAAAATAGCGGCAATCTACCGGGCTGGATATTGTCCGATCCGCACAGCGAGCGCGTTTATCTCACACACTTGCTCGGGCCGATCATGATTTTTGAAGGACAAGACCTTGTTAACTCATTCGCAGGCTATCATGAGCCGTATAACATGATTCTCAACCAAAACAATGGCTATCTGTACATCTCTGATCTGCATGATCGCATCACTGTTTTGGAGGATGGCGAACTGGTTGAGCATGTGACATTGGTTAATGGCGAGACAGGCAAAACGATTGCGTGGAATTTGGCGGGTGATTACGATACGGAAACGGGGCTTACTTATTACGCTTCATGGAACCAATACTTAATCACGGTGATGGATGGACTGACCCCGGTTGATCAATTTCGCTATGGGGGGCAAGGTGCGTCCGACGCGGTGATCGATTCGTATCGGCGGCTGATGTATGTGGCAAACGCCCACGCTAGCCAAAAGCCAGATGCACCCCAGAATATCAATGTGATCAATTTGGATACACGCGAGAATACGGCGATTTTTACCAGTGGGGAATCGCGCTATATCGCGCTAGAGCCGACGAGCGGATATGCGTATGTGACCGATGCGGAGAACGATACGGTGACGGTGCTGGATGGCACGGCCGTCAAGGCGATCATCCCCGTAGGTGACAAGCCCTGGCACATTTTGGCAGACCCGCGCAACGGTCACGTTTATGTCGCCAATTTGGATGACAACACCATTTCGGTGCTATACGGCACAGAAGTGGTCGATACGATTGCGCTGACGGGCGGGTTTCGGCCGTGGCGGCTCACCCTCAACCCAGAAACAAACGCACTCTATGTCCTCAACCGCTCATCTTATATTTACCTGAGCGAATTTGGTACAGAGCGCAAAGGATGCGACACACCTTACGTGTTGCGGCTTGAATAGCGTGGAACACACGTATGGACACGATGAATCGTGTCCATACGTGCATTTAGATAAACGCCATTATTTTAATCGCCAACTGAAATGATGAAGTCGCGTACTTCGTATCCTGCTATCGAGTTGCGATAGTGTAGGGTCGGTTTACTTTTTAATTTGAGCGTTGGGATGGCTAATAATTCGCGCAAAAACATATCGCTTTCTTGAATGGCGAGATACGCCCCCGGACAGCGATGCGCCCCATCGCCAAACGACATTGCTGGCGGCAAAACGCCTCGCGGCAGTTCGCGCATCGGGCAGGGTGAGTCCGCGTTTTCACCGAATACAGCTTTGTCTATGTTAGCGGCATCAATGTGCAGATCGATCAACGCCCCGGCCGGAATGGTGATCGTATCTGTGATCACTATATCTTCAGTTGCACGACGATAAAGGTGGCTGACGATAGGATCGACGCGCAAAATCTCCTCTAATATCTGATGCCGTTCTGTGTCGTTGCCACCTAGATATTTCTCGCGTAGTGTCCCGTTCTCTAACAGGTGCCATGTGGCAAAAACAATAAATTCGCGGGTGGTCACCATTCCGGCCGTGCCATACGTCAGGCACTCTACCAGGATTTCAGTATCGGTGTAATCGTTTGCTATCAAATGGGAAATCACGTCTTGTTGCGGCCGCTTTTTCCGGGCCGCAATCGCTGGCTTTACGTCTATCAACAGAAATTGCAGCATCCGTTTTTGATTGCCTGCTTCTGCCAACCACATTTTGATGCGGTTTCTTGATATGTGTGATTGCTCCAGCGAATTGTTGCGAATAAATTGATCGAGCCGTCTTTCCATGTCGGGGCGCAAACTATTGGTCAGCCCGACTACTTGCGCCGCGACTCCGGCCGCCATTTTCATCGACAGCTCGCTCAGTTCGGCCGACCCCTTTTCATACAGTTCGGCCAACATTTCGTGGGCGTACTGTTTCATGATGCGCTGATAGTTGGTGCGTGTCGTTTTTGGGGTGAAAAAGCGCACGATTTGGCCGCGCTGTTCAGTATGTGCATCGCCATCCTGAAAAAGCACAGGTAGCCTCGACAACAATTTATTGTCAGGCATCTCTTTCAATAATTCTGAACTAAACCCTGCTTGTAATGTGGTGTGGTCGCGCAATATCTGTTTGACGGCCGCATAGTCGCGCACATGCCAAACGCCCTTTTCATCCTGCGTGACAGGCGAATATGGGTGCATGTTTACAAACGGTATGTGCCGCGTCGAAAGGGTGTGATGGTCAACGGGGCATTTGGCTGTCTGGTCGTGTGTGTTTGGTTCTGTCTGTTCTGATAATGTCATACTTATACTAAATCCTTTGCTAGATTCTAGCAAAGAATTTATACCATCTCAAAAATCAAGGATAAGCGAAAGTCGTTTGGGTGTAGGTAAATTCAGTAAACGGTCAAGCCGCTACGAGCGGCCGCTCTCAACCACTTTGGCGTGAGGCAGAGAAGCAAGAATCCGAACGCTGCATACACATAACTGCTGTGAATGTGTGCGGCCGCTACTTGGTTGACCTGTACAGAAGAGGGGATAACTGTGCTGAACTGGTACGGTACGCCATGTTCCATCACCAGCGCCACATTGCCCGATGTATCGACCGCTTGCACAATCACCTCAAATTCTGTTTCGGCCGGAAGTGGCACGGCCGCGATTGCCGTCTCTGTCGTCGGATCATACGTCATTTCAAGCGGCCGCCATTCATGCACATCCAAAGCGCGATAGAGAACTAAAACGCGATCTATACCCGTATCATCATTGACCCCGATATGGAGCAATGCCGTATCCATACCCACGCTAAAAATGTTAGGCGAGATAAAATCATCACCATCAAGTGAGCCTTCGTAGATGTCATAACTCAATTCGCTATAACGGCGTTCGATGCCCCGTGTTGTTTCGTCTGCCGTTGTGGTTGCCAAGAATTGCGCGGGGACAAAGACGAGATTTTGATGGATAACGCTTTGTAGATCAAGCAAGCGATTGACGCTTACCGGCGTTTGTGGATACCACTGTGGTATGTTGTAAATGCCTTCAATGGGGACACCCGTGAATGGCTGATTGGTCGTTTCGATACGCTCTTGTTGGGTGATGATGTTGGTGATAAGTGGATCAAAGTCGGCCGTATCGGAGAATACACCGCCCGTCCACAACACGCCTCGAATAATACTGAGCGGTTGTCCTTCCTGACCTTTCACATCGAATGTGACCGTCGTAAGCGGTTGGACAGGATAGCCAGCGGCCGCTAGCACATCGAACGAATCGGTCACGCGATAATAACTGCCGCTACGCATCGGAGGGACAGCATCGGCCGCAACGACTTGTTGCTCTAGATCGAATGTGGAAGTGTACGATGTCGCGCTCGCTAAGTTTCCGTTGAGGGCAGGCGGTGTGTGGAACTTCGTTTGTGCTGAACGAGATGTGCCTGTGGTGGCTTCGTTTGGCATTTCTATCCGCATCATCGGCAGACCGTACAGCGTCATAATGCCCATCGCTTTCTCATCGTATTGGCTCAATGTTCCGGCCGCTAACTCTCCATAGTATGTTTGCTTCCCTTTGAGGAGTGCATTGCCTACCGTCGCCCCAGGCGCGTCAAATTCATCGACGAAGTTGGTCATCAACTTCTCTGAATAATTGATCAGGTCGCCATCGCCATACGCATATCCGATATTGCCGATGTAGGTTGCCCCTTCACGCAGGAACTGTTGCGCCCAGTCGCGGCCGGTCTCTGGCACGCTCACTGTATGATCTTCAACATTCAAACCAGAATGACAGCCAACTGAGAATATGAGCGCATTTTCATACACCTCGGGATGCAGGATAAAGTCGTCCGTTGTTACGAGGTTGGCGGATGAAGACACGCCGTTTGGAATGAGATCGAGGTGGGTAAAGTGGGCATTGAGCGAGATAAGATCAAATGAACGGCCGGAATCGAAATAAGCGGCACGAAAATCGTCAGCTTCCCACGCATCATTATTGAGCGTCTCAATATCATCAATCCCCTGACTACTCAATTGCGCCGTCACAGCATCTGCTTGGTCGATGAGGAAGTCGTAGCCACTCACGAATGCACTTTCCGGCCGCAATGTGGGCGCATCCATAAAGCTGAGTAAAGTGCGATTGATCTCGGCCGGTGTTTCGATCAAACGGCCGATTCCATATTGCGGCACATACAATTCACGCCCCTTTTGCGCCAATGGCAACACAGATGCGTAGTAATCATCACTGAGGAAGTAACGATGTGCGAACGCATCATCGAATTGATTGCCCGCCAACTCGCTATAATGCCGTTGATTGCCCACAACCGTTTTATCAACAAGGCGGCGGTGCGGAATGACCGTATCGCCACCCAATACAACAAGATATTTCAAGTTTGGATACGCGACGACCGTATCATACAGCACCGCTTTAATTGTCCGTGCTACAAAATTAGCGGCTTGTGGATTGTCCGCATTTTTGTCCCACTTCGTATAAGCTTTCTCCATTGCGTCAAATTGGTCAAGGTCGATAATCGCACCATTGACCATCGGATGACTGATAAAGGTTGATAGTGTCTCATCCAATCCGGCCGTGTCAACCGCATCACTCCCATAGTGTGTACTCAATCGATCTCGGCTGTATAACACCAATGTTTCCACAGATAGATCAGTTGCGGGTGTTGGAAATGTATATTCCACATCATCAACAATAATGGGAGGGGGATTTTCGCTAGGAATCAAATCAACTTTGAGTTGATAAAGTTGCTCCGCCGCATCATTGGCAGACGGCACAACCGCGATCACATACTTACCGTATAATTCGTGAACCTCATGGTAAATCCATTCATTCTCGCCATATTCGCCGCCATCGGCCGGGCCTATATTGGCCGACATACTCACAAGCGTACTCAGATCACCATCCTCGTTTATATTGGTCAATTGCGCGATGCCTGTCAATTGTGCGATGCCTGTCAATTGCGCGATGCCCGTCAGTTGTGCGATGCCTGTCAGTTGTGCGATACCCGTCAGTTGCGCGATACCTGTCAGTTGTGCGATACCCGTCAGTTGTGCCAAGTCGCGTATTTGTCCATATTCTTCGTCAATGCGGGGGCTAAACAGATACATATCGTAGTCGGCATCACTGCGTAATGTGGCACTGATTATGTCACCAGCTTGTGGTACATCAATTTCATACCAATGCACATCAGTCAATGTTTGCGCGGTGTCGGTTACAGTAAAACCTTCTCGCAAACTGGTCGCATTCTCCCGGCCGCTGACTGGGGCTGAGTTTGAGCCGACATCAACAATAAAGCGATAATCTTCTACTTCGCCATCTGGCGCCATCCCAATTGCGGAAATACCTGAATCGGTCGAGAGGCGGAAGCGGCCGATAATCTCACCCACGGCCGTCACATCCCCAAAGATCAAATCAACTGTCTGGAGCGATATACGAGATGGTACAACAATCCGATACTCCTCATTTACTGACCACTTACCATCTCCATTCAAATCGAGGTAGCCAACAACGACAGCTTCTCTCCCCGTATCATTCAACACGAACAGGCTCAAGTTAGGTGTTAAGCCCTTTTCAAGGGGGCTTGCAATGAAAATACCATCATCACTCGGATCGCTATCGATCCCGTCGATCTCACTCAACCCACCGCTCCACAATATACCTAAACGCAAATTTTCATCATAACTATGCCCGGCCGTGCCATAGCTGAGCGGTGCATCACTAAAGTCGATACTGACACCATCTATATCATTCACGATTACCGTATCGGTAACAACAACGGTTCTTGTCACGATTCTCGTATCAGTGACAACGATTGGCTCTGTGATAAATACAGTGTCTGTCACAACGATAGTTTCTGTAACGATGATTGTATTGGTCACGTCAATCGTGTTTGTCACGTCAACCGTGTTTGTCACGTCTATCGTGTTCGTCACGTCAACCGTGTTTGTCACGTCTATCGTGTTCGTCACGTCAACCGTGTTCGTTACGTCTATCGTGTTCGTCACGTCAACCGTGTTCGTTACGTCTATCGTGTTCGTCACGTCTATCGTGTTCGTTACGTCTATCGTGTTCGTCACGTCTATCGTGTTCGTCACGTCAACCGTGTTCGTTACATCAACCGTGTTCGTTACATCAACCGTGTTCGTCACGTCTATCGTGTTTGTCACGTCTATCGTGTTTGTCACGTCTATCGTGTTTGTCACGTCTATCGTGTTCGTCACGTCTATCGTATTCGTCACGTCAATCGTGTTCGTCACGTCAATCGTGTTCGTCACGTCTATCGTGTTCGTCACGTCTATCGTGTTCGTCACGTCTATCGTGTTCGTTATATCAGTTGTAACATCAACCCACGCACTATCTTTGTCAGTGACTGTGTTGCCCAAGAAATCTGTTCCCGTAACGATAACGGTATTAAAAATTGGCTCGGGTGCATCGCTAAGTTGAACAGTGTAAGTCATCATTCCGCTAGTTGTGTCCCCTGCGCTTAATGTGGTTGTCAGCAATGGAATCGCCCCTAATGGATCGTCCACGGCCGTGATGTTGTCCAATGTCACATCGCTTAGGTTTTCAACAGTGTATAGATAGGTAATGGTGTCACCTACGGCGGCCGCATTAACATCGGGCTGCTTGGTGATCTGAATATGCGGATGGGTGTCGATTGAAACAACGGCCGTACTCACATCCATCACCATCGTGCCGATAGCGGTTGTTGCCGTCACAATGGCGATATTGGTGATCGGCCCCGGCAAATCTGCTTCGGTAACAATGTGATCTGCGAATGCAACTGTCAATTGATCAGGCATGAGCGGTGTTGTAAAGCCACTCAATGTGCCTAGCACATCATCTGTTGCCACAATATCAAGCGGCACACTACCCGTGTTGTGGATAGTGTAGAGGTATGTGACTGTATCACCGATGTTTGCTCTATCCACTCCGGCCGTTTTCGTAATCGCTATCTGTGGAATGAGGATATTGGTAGAGGTCTCAGCCATATTATTGGTATCATCAACATCATTTGCTGTAGAGATAGTTATATTGCTGGTAGTAACTGTTTCGGCCGTGAGATTACCCGCCACTTGTGCTGTCATAGTCAACACACCGCTTTCACCAGCCAACATCGGTGCGACATCCCACACCCATGGGCTAGCAGTGGTAACGGGCGTGATCACAACACCACTATTTATGACATTTAGCACAGTCACTTCGGCCGGTGTGATGTCAGTTAGCACAATCGGCTGTGCGCCTGCATAACCAACTAGATTCGCAAATGCGACTGTATATGTCAATGTTTCCCCTGGCAGAGCGACCCCTTGTACTGTTTTTGCGATAGTCAAATCTGGCTCAGTGTAATTCCGAACGGTACACGTTACTTGCTCACTGGCAGCGATAGCAACTGAGAATGTTGCTGCGGATGGTATTGTTATGGTGCTATTTTGATTCGATTCGCACACCGTATCCAAAACATGCCAGTCGCCAAAGATCTGTTCCGTCACGGTGTATGTTCCGGCCGGGAAATCACTGGTTGTGAACGTGTTGCTTATGCCACTGCTGCTAGGATCATTGAGCGTGATGATCGGTTCGTAAATCGCAATACGATGGTTTGCTTGATCGGTGACGTAGAGCGTCCCATCGTTTGTCACATATACATCGTCTGGCCTGTTCAATTCCCCGGTGCTAATCGTGCCTTTAGATGTACCATCCGGTGCATATAATTGGATACGATCTCCGCCCTTGTCCGCTACATATAGTGTGTTATCAGGCGTTATCACTACATCGTGGGAAGAGTCGTTAATACCGGTGTTAATCGTACGGCTATATAGACCGCTGGGTGTATATATTTGGATGCGTTCATTATAATAGTCAGCCACATAGAGCGTGTTATCCGTTCCTACAGCTATTGATTGCGGTGAATCAAATTGATAATCGCCGGTGCCGAATCCTGTACCGACGGTGCGACTATATGTTTTGTTTGGTGCAAATATCTGGATACGGTGGTTTCGCGTGTCAGCAACATAGATCGTGTCATCGGCCGCGATTTTCACGCCCGTAGGGTTGTCGAACTGATAATCTCCGTTACCTAACCCTGTACCAATTGTGTCACTATATACACCATCTGATGTCAATATCTGGATGCGATGATTACGAGTGTCAGCAACATAAATCATGCCATCATCCGCTATCGCTATATCAGTCGGTTCGTGAAATTCGTTGTTTTCATCGCCCGCAATTCCTGTCCCGACGGTGCCGCTATATGTACCATCTGGCGCAAATATCTGGATACGGTGATTTGATTGATCTGCAACGTAGATGGTGCCATCGGCAGCTACGGCCGCGCCAGACGGTGCATTCAACAGAGTGTTTGTTGCACCACTTATGCCTGTTTCTCCTACTTGTGCTGTATATACATAGTCACTTCCAGAAGGTGGAAGTGTTGTGGTGAATGTAAAAGTGTCACTGCTATCAGGCAGTGCATCTTTGATAAGGGTAAAGCGTGTGCCGCTTGTCATCATCGGTGCAGCATGCGCGGTCTGCTGAATTAACAATATACCAAATATGATAATGCTTACCAATTGGAATAGACGAATTTTTATAAAAATGCTATTTTTACTCATTGGATGACTCTCTTAACCTAGCCCGTAGACATCTTACAGGTGAATTACATCCTAGCTGAAATGTACTCTATTTAGAGGATGTGGATTGATACACGATACTAATTGAACATGACTGATAGATTGAATGCTGTTAAAAAACTTACATTATGGATAAACCTTACGTCATTTTGATGCAAGAAACGCAGAATTACTTTCTCTTTATAACTCTTTTATGAGTCCACTGTAAGAACGAGATGAATAAGGGCGTTCAAATAGAGTAAGGGCGAGAAACACAACATTGGCGCATATCTCGTCTAAAGTGGTTTTAAAGCGTTTGAGGGGCGACAAAACGCTCTCTATCTGCATAAAAGAC
>CALECP010000239.1 GCA_937949915.1 uncultured Anaerolineae bacterium | reverse complement strand
GTGCCAACCAACTCTTCACAAGCGGGTGAACTGGCATATTTAACCCATTCCCACGCTTCATCTGGGTTCTCTGTACCAGACCAAATCGAGTCAGCGAGACCATTGAACATGCTCTTGCGACCTTCTGGCCCTTCTGGCAATTTAGCGAACCCAACATTCATCTCTTCCAAGCCAGCATAGAAGCCGATCATCCAAGAGCCATCTGTTGTCAGGGCTGCATTTCCGGCCGAGAACATCGCGCTGTAGCCGAGGCTAGATGCTTCTTCGTAAGGCGCGAAGAAACCTTGCTCGATCATGTCTTGGAAGTATTGCATCGTGTCGATGAAACGTTGATCGTCGTAGTTGTACTGTGTTGCGTACAGTCCATCGACAAAATTCCAGCCAGTGCTGGCGGCGAACATGCTGAACACTGTCTGGCCATACGCGCCGGTGCCGGGATAGTCAGCCACATAGCCATATTGCACCACATTGTCTTTGTCAAAATCGGCGCTCATGCCGTTGTTACCGTTTTCGTCAATCGTTAACTTTTTGACCAATTCAGTAAATGTGCCACCGTCTTCTGGATTCCACGTTGCACTGTTGAGTTCGTCCAATGTGACTCCGGCCGTATCAAGCGCATCTTGGTTGTAGACGACTGCTACCGTGTCCCAATCCTTTGGCAAACCGTACCGTGCGCCATCGCGTGTCCACAATTTTTCTAGCTCGCCCAAATAGATGCTTACGTCTACGTTATCGGCCGCAACATTGCCCGAAATGTCGAGAATTTGCCCTTTCGATGCAAATTCAGGGTATTTCGCCAAATGGTTGGTAAACACATCGGCCGCAGCACCCGCCACCATATCTGTCTGCAAGTTTGTCCAATAATCATCCCAGCCCACTTGGTCTACCATGACGTTGATGTTGGGATTGTCGGCGTTGAAATTGGTCGCACACTCTTCGTATGCGGGGAATTGGTTGATGTCCCATAAAACATAACGAATATCAACCGCGTCTGCTGTGTCAGGTTCAGGCTCTGTTTCTGTCGAGCCTGTATCTTCTGGCTCATCTGTCGCGGCCGGTGCTTCTGTGGCGGCCGGGGCTTCTGTTGCTTCCGGCTCGTCATCAGTTGTCCCGCCACACGCCACCAACACAAAGGCCAGCAGCGCAAGAAGGAGGAATTTGAGATATGTTTTTCGTGTGTTCATTTTTTTCTTCTCCAAGAAATGTATGAGATATGGTTTTTTGCCGCCCAGAAACACCGTGCGGAGCATTTCTGGGCGGCGTGATTTGTTGTGTGTTTTATTTGAATCCAGTGAACTGAATTGAGTCGAGCACCCGACGGCCGACGATCATATAGACGATCAGCACCGGGATAATCGCCATCGTGGTCGCCGCCATCAAGCCCGTCCAGTCGGGCGCACCCGATGGCTGTTGCGACTGGAAGATACTGAGCGCAACGGTCAGCACTTTCACACTATCTTCACGGCCGATCACAAGCGGCCACAAGTATTCATTCCACGCCTGAATAAACGTGATGATGCCCAGCGTCGCCAATGGGGCTTGGGCAAGGGGCAAAATGATGCGAAAGTACAGCGTCGCGTAGCTTGCGCCATCAATCGTTGCCGCTTCTTCCACCTCTTTGTTGATGCCGAGGAAGAATTGCCGCAAGAAAAAGACCGCAAACGGGGTCATCAGGAAAAAGGGGGCGATCATGCCACTAAAGCCGAGAATTGGATTGTCACTTGCCAACCCAAAAGTCTCGACAAAAAACTCGCGTACATTGAGGACAAGAATGAAGTTGGGTATCAACAAAACGATACCAGGTACCATCAAGGCCGAAATGTACAGCGTAAAGAGGAAGTTGCGGAATGGGAATTTGAGCCGTGCAAACGCATACGCTGACATCGAGCTGAAAAATACTTGACCGAGGGTGACGAGCGTAGCGAAGATGAGCGAGTTCCGCAGGAAGAGGAAGAAGTTGAGCGATTGCCCGGAGCCGCCTGCTGCCAGCGCTTCTTCTGTGCTGACAAGACCCAGCACGCGGCGGAAGTTGTACCATGTAAATTCAACCGGAAGCAGCGAACTGGTGTCATTAAAAACTTGCCCCTGTGTTGTCCATGCGGTGCGTAAGACCCACCAGAATGGGAACAAAGTGACGAACAGAACCACGACAAGACCGATCCAGAGCAGGATACGGTTAATCGACATTTTACCAACGGGTTTACTTGAGCCAGATGACATAATGGTATCCTCCTAAAAATCAGATTCGTCGGCATTAAATAGCCGCAATTGGATCAGGCTGACGACGATCAACACTGAGAACAATATCATCGACGCGGCCGTTGCTTCACCCATTTTGAAGCGGTCGAAACCACGCTCAAAAATGAACCAATTGACCACTTCTGTCGCATTGATCGGGCCGCCTTGTGTGGTGACAGCAACCGTATCAAAAATCTGGAACGAGCCGATGACGGTCGTGACAAGCACGAACGCCAGCACGGGGCGAAGGAGCGGAACGGTGATGCGCCAAAAAGTTTGGCTATCGTTCGCGCCATCAATTGACGCAGCTTCGTATAGCGACTCTGGTATCGTTTGCAATCCCGCAAAAATAAGCAATGCCGTGTACCCCATGTGCCGCCAAATGTTGATAAGCGCGATAGATGGCACGGCCGTATCGAGTCCACCCAGCCACTTGAGTCCATCAAACCCCAGTGCTTCGATGCCGATATTGACGATGCCGATGCCCGGATCGAGCAACCACACCCATAACAAGCCAACCACCACATTTGGCATTAGCCAGGGCAGCAAAATAATGGCGCGTACAATGGTCGATTTGGTCAGACGGTGCATCATAATAGCGATAAACACCGCAAAGACTGTTTGGAAGGGGATGTTCCATAGCACGTATTTGAGCGTTACCCAAAATGAGTTGCGAAATTCTCGACTGCCGAGCAACTCTGCATAATTCTCTGTACCGATAAACGTTTTTTCGGTCAGCAAATCCCATTCGTGGAGGCTGATCCATACGCCACGTATGGCCGGTATAAAGTAAAACGCTGTAAAGCCGATAAGGCTGGGAAGCAAAAACAGGAAGGCTGCTCTTGTTTCCCGTACTGTATAAGTTTCCTTAACACGAACTTTCTTTTTCTTTTGTTTTCCTTTTATTTCTTCTTCACTTTTTAGCTCTTGGATGTGGGATTCCATCGCTTTTCTCCTCCGAACGTCGGGATTGTTACCGGTAACGTTACCGGTAACGGAACGATACAGAAAAAACAGAATCGTGTCAAATTTTCGTTAGAAATCAATCAAAAGTGTGTTAGAAAGTCGATTCTCGCAAGATCAACTCAGTTTCTAGTTCTATCGGGTCGATGTGCGCGGCCGGATTGTCGAAACGACGCAAGAGGCATTCCACCGCTTTTTGTCCCATCGCATATTTATCGACGCGCACCGTGCTAAGCGAGGGCGTATACATCGACGCAAGCTGAATATCATCGAAGCCGATAATGGCGATGTCGTCGGGGACAGAACGCCCCATTTCGACACAGGCACGAATTGCGCCCAGTCCCATCATATCGTTGTAGGCAAAAATGGCGGTGATGTCTGGATGCAGTTCGAGCAAGCGTTGGGTGGCACGGTAGCCGCCGGATAGGGTGGGGGCATCGGCCGACAAGCGACTCTCTCCGCCTGACAAGCCATGTTCCTCAAGCGTTTGCTGGTAGCCCTGCACACGCAGCAGTTGGCTGGGTGAAAAGTCGCGGTTGGTCAACATGCCGATGCGTGTATGCCCGGTTGTAATAAAATGGGCGACCGCTTTTTGTGCGCCAGCGCGGTTATCGACACGCAGCAGGGTGATGTTGGGATGTTCGATGGCGCGGTTGATCACGATGATCGGTTGCGACGAATCGGCGAACCGCTTGAGCGCATCTTCCTCAGCTTGGTGGCTAAAGGTGATCATGCCGTCTACGCCCTGAGCGGCCAGCAATTCGAGCGTATCAAGTTCGCGGCTGGCTTGATCGTCTGTGTTGGTGAGCAGGACGGTGTAATTTTGCGCGTAGGCAGCATCTTGTGCGCCTCGCGCTACTTCGGGGAAAAATTGGTTGGTGATGTCGGGAACAACGAGACCGAGCATGTAGCTGTGATTGGTGTTCATCGCTTGGGCGACGCGGCTCGGCCGATAGCCCAACAAATCAACGACATCTAATATGTGTTGCTTGGTAACAGGGCTGATTTCGCCTTTGTCATTGATGGCACGGCTGACCGTCTGCTTGGAGACTCCAGCTTCTTTGGCGACATCGGCGATGGTAACTCGTTGCTTCAACATACTTTCAATAGGTTGCCGTTACCGATCACGGTAGCGGTAACGGTAGTATAATGTGTGAAGGTACGGCCGTCAAAAAAGACACAAATTTACTGTATTCCTGCTTCGATTAACGCAATCTCGTCATCTGTGAGGTCTCTAGTTTCTCGTAACTGGTTAGTGAAATGAAGCGGCATTTAGTCCAAAATAGAGTTCGACAAAAAACAAAAAATTGGACTTATTATGGATGCCGCCTCGACACAAATACTACTCGTTCTTGAATTTCTCGTAAAGCCTGTTCAGATTGGGACAAACTTGGCTCTTGTCCAGTTGATTTGGGCAATGCTAAATGGGTCATTCCTTGAGGGTCGAGGGGCGATTCACACCGCTTTATTTGGATGCGACTACGACCGCCAGACAATCCAACGCTGCTGGCGTGCGTTGCGTTATGGTGTCTGGTCAATTGAGGAACTTGTCATGCGCTGGCAGGTGTGGATGGAACAAGAGACAGCATGGCAAGCGCACAGTTACGATGGCTGGCAACCGGTTGCGTTTGACATCACCACCT
>CALECP010000238.1 GCA_937949915.1 uncultured Anaerolineae bacterium | reverse complement strand
CCTACTCCTACACTTTGACCAAAAAACAAAAATTCGCCAGAACAACCAAGCACACTGATTCCGGCCGGAAATGTGTCGGTGATCACAGGAAAAATTTGATTTGGTCCTGAATTGGTGACGTTGATTGTGTAGGTGATGGTGTTGCCGTCTACAACGGCCGTTTTGCTGGTGGTCAAATCACTCAGCGATTGTGCATGTGAAACAGTAACAGTCGCAGCCATGAGATATATCATGGCGATGACGCTGATGGCCGTAATCAATAGATTAACGATAAGCACAGAGCGTCTATTTCTAAAAGTATGATCAATCATATAATTTCTCCTCATAATGTGGGTGTCTGCCACACTTGAGATAAGTTCCTCTTGACGATTATTTTGATAATGAGCAACGTAACGATTACCTTGTTTTCTAAGCAAAATCGGCACAACATAGATGAAATAATAAATCTGTCGCCAGATTCGCCAGAAAACACAGGCATCCTGACATAAGAATAACCTCCGCTTCGCGGTTATAGACGAGCCACCTTCAGGGCGAAAATGCTCGATTTAATTTGGTTTGGAGACTGTGTGAGGAAACACAAAATGGACGATTGATCCGTCTCCGATTTCCTTCTGTGACATCAATGAAATGATGACATAATGGCGAACCGGCCGATAGGGGATACCGATCTAATTCACCAAAACACCTGCCGCTGCTGAGACGGCAAATGTATAAACATAAACTATTCTGTAAATCTGATGCTTTCGTGCGTCAAAACGTCACAAAAACATATTGCTTGACGAAGGATTGTAACAGAGACTAACTTGCGCTTGGATCTTGTTTGGAGGCAAAGTGGTGACATTTGCACGCCAAAAAGCAATATGTACGCATCTTCATACCATTTACGAGAGCAGACACGTATTTGTTCACCTCTTTTATCTT
This sequence comes from uncultured Anaerolineae bacterium, assembly GCA_937949915.1. Taxonomy (GTDB): domain Bacteria; phylum Chloroflexota; class Anaerolineae; order Promineifilales; family Promineifilaceae; genus CALECP01. Next base: position 2,576 of record CALECP010000238.1, on the reverse strand, counting down.
TGACCCCACAGGTATAATATGCCCATGACAACACCGATTATTGGCTGGGAACAGACGACACCCGTCCCTGAAGACCACGCCTTCAACCACTTTCTCAGCAATCACAACGGGCATTTGTATCTCGATGATTTCGATTTGATGCAATTATTTGAAGGGTCGCCTGTGCCAAATTCGCCGCTTGCCAGCCCGGCCGAACTGGTGTACCTGCCGCTCATCCGCCAGCGCATCCAGCAGATGCACGGCTGGTTCGACGACGCGATCCGCCAGCAAAAGTACGACGGCCGTTTCCTCTACACCTACGCATCGAAAGCAAACGCGGCCGAAGAAGTGATCCGCACGACGCTGACCAGTGGCGCACACCACGAAATGTCTTCTACGATTGACGTAGACATCGCCCGACTGATGCGCCAGCGCGGGTTGCTTACCCCCGACAAAATGGTATTGTCGAACGGCTTCAAAGCGTATGGCAGCAACTACGCCAATAACGTGTTGCAACTCCAGCGCGAACACGGCCGCGTCATCCCCATCGTCGAAGATTTGAGCGAAATCCCGACCCTGATCGGCTCACAACTCCCGTTCGATGTCGGCGTTCGCCAAAAATCGTATGGCAACCACCCCGACATTTACCAGATGGACGCGGCCGACTCCCGGTTTGGAATGCGGCTCGAAGATGTGTGGAAAGCGGCCGAATATATCGAAGCCAGCCCCAACCTCACACTGACCATGTATCACTGCATGGTCGGCAGCCAACTGACTGACACGGCCGACTTTACCGACCGCCTCACCCCCGGACTTGAAATTTATGCGCGGCTCAAGCAACGGTATCCCAGCCTCACGATGTTCAATTTTGGCGGCGGGATGCCGATTCCGATGACGCTCGATTTTACGTTTGATTATGCTGGCTTTATTACGCAACTATTGGCACGGGCGCAGGAAATATGCGGGCAATACAATGTTGCTGTCCCCGACATTGTGGGCGAGTTCGGCCGCTACACCACGGCCGAGCATGGCGCACACATCTTCAAAGTGATCACCACCAAAGACAACGACAGCCCGCTCCCCTGGTACATCATCGACGGCTCGATCATGACCAGCTTCCCCGACGTGTGGGCGATTGGCGAGCATTTTATTTGCCTCCCGCTCAACCACCTCGACAAACCATTCCAACAAGTCAAGCTAGGCGGTATCACATGTGATAGCGACGACATTTACCCCCAAGCCAGCAGCACCGCGCAGCTCTTTTTGCCCGTCGAAACGGATGAACTGTATGTCGGCTTCTTCAGCGTCGGCGCATACCAAGAAATGCTGGGCGGGGTGCGCGGCAGCAAACATTGTGTGCTGCCCGAAGCGCAAGAAATCATCATCGACAAAGACGCGAACGGCTACCACACGTATGAGCATGTGCCGGGACAATCGGCCGCTGAGGTGTTGAACAATCTAGGGTATAAAACCTGATACGAGTCCATGACGCTTGACCAACGCCCACATTCTGTATGATAGAATTGATGACACAATGTACGTAATCTGATTGGAGAAAGCTGATGAATATAACAAATAAAACCAGAATACTAATTATAGAATTAAGTCTTGGACTTATTCTTTTACTGCTTGTTTCATGTAGTGCCGAGGTTGAGCCTAACGCGCAGCCTATGGGTGTGAACTACTTTTTAACACCTGAACCAACAGTCTGTGCCACCGTTACCCCCAACGCACAAGGGTATCCTCTACCCGCCGACAACATCCCATCGTGCCACCCAAATCTATCGACCCCGTACCCTGTCTACGAAACACCTGACCCTTATCCTGTTACAAATCGCCAAGAGGAACAAATGCCATCGGCTGATCCGTTTGAATTTTACGGCGAGATACTTGTTCCCCAAAGCACTTTTGATATTCAAGACCATTATAGAGATTATGTGGTTAATGGTCGGTATCTTTTCTGGGGAGCAACAATCGGAGAAGGAGAATTTGATCTACTTCAGACCGATTTGGAGAGTAGAGAAACGGTCAGCTTGAATATAAGCGATGATAAAGTAGGGGCTAGTAAGCTCCATGCGTGGGGAGATTATCTGATGTGGGAAAGATTACACGACAGTAGAGATATTCGTAGCACATTATATGTTTACGATGTAAAAGAACAGGTTTTTGTTCTTGAAGAACCTATCAAATATGGTATTCATATCGGTCAAGCAGATATGAATAATAATTTGGTTGTATGGCATGATAGTGAACATCAAAGTATTTTTGCCTATGACTTAATAAATAATGTTAAAACGCGAGTTTTGGAAGATGTCGTATACGTTTGGCCGACAGCTTGTTCGCAAGATTGGATAGCATATTTTGCCAATCACACAAATACAGGTGGAGGAGATTTAATGCTCAAGCATATTGTGTCGGGCGAAACCGTTTTGGTCGATACAATGAAACAAGTTCCTGATGGGTTTTCACTCAGCAGTTACATCGCTTGTGATGAAAATCGACTGATTTGGAATCATATACAAGATACGACTGTATTCGATATTGAAACGCACACGAGTAGTCGTCTCTTGCTCGATGCAGACGGTTCATACATGTTC
>CALECP010000237.1 GCA_937949915.1 uncultured Anaerolineae bacterium | reverse complement strand
GGCAGAATCGCGCCCTTTGCGGTCACGTAGGCCCATAACAGGGAGAGAAAAGATGAAAAGAGAATTTCATGAGATCGTTACCGCACGATTCCAACGAGTCGTCGTCGGTTTATTTTTGCTGGTTGCCGTATTGAATTTTCGGCCGACCACCAGCGCACAGACTGTCTTGATCGACCCGATTCCGGGCAGCATTGAGCCGTCTGGGCTGACGGTTGCGCTAGAATTATTCGCCACCATTCCCCCCAGCAGCAACGATACACCCGCGACGCGCATCAACTTTTTAGACGACGCAAACGATGGTAGCGGCCGTCTATTTGTCAACGATCTGCGGGACAATCTGTACGTGATCGAAAATGACTCTGTCTCTGTCTACTTAGATGTGGCTGGCCGATTTTCTGACTTTGTTGATGAACCGCGCTTGGGGACAGGGTTTGGCTTTTTCACCTTTCATCCACAGTTTGCCAGCAATGGCAAATTTTACACCGTCCATACAGAGGCGGGGAACGGGCTGCCAGCGGCCGATTACACCAGCATTTTCGATGAAAACGTGCAGGGTGTGGTAACAGAGTGGACGGCCGTCGATCCGGACGCTAGCACCTTCTCTGGTACACAACGTGAGCTGATTCGCATCGGGTTTTCTGAATACGTGCATGGCATCCAGCAGATTGGCTTTAATCCAACCGCACAGCCGGGTGATAGTGATTACGGGTTGCTGTATCTTGCGGCCGGTGATGGCGAAAGCAACCCGACCTTCTCCGATACACCTCAGAATTTGACTGTTCCCCAGGGGAAAATCCTTCGCCTAGACCCGCTCGGTACAAATGCGCCTAACGGTCAGTATGGCATTCCGGCATCCAACCCATTTGTGGCAACGGCCAACGCATTGGGCGAAATTTGGGCATATGGATTACGCAACCCGCACCGTTTTAGCTGGGATATGGGCGGCAGTAAAAAAATGTTCATCGGCAGTATCGGTGAACGATACATCGAGTCGATTTACCCCGGTATCGCAGGGGCAAATTACGGCTGGAATGTGCGTGAGGGCGGTTTTCTTTTCGACACAGACAATCCCGACTTTGTTTATGAATTGCCGCAGAACGATACGAATGCGTACACGTACCCGGTGGCCCAATATGACCATGACGAAGGGTTCGCGGTTGTCGGTGGCTTTGTCTATCGTGGCGCGGTCGTACCTGATCTGACTGGCATGTACGTCTTTGGTGACATTGTGAACGGCCGCATCTTTTACACAGATCAGTCCGCTATGGTCGCGGGGCAACCGGCCGCCCCTATTCAAGAATTGACGCTTGTCGATGCGAATGGCGACGCACAAACGATGCGAGATTTTGTTGGCGCACAGCGTGTCGATCTGCGCTTCGGTGTCGATGCCGAAAACGAACTATACGTGCTTGCAAAATCGACGGGCGAAATTTGGCGTGTACAAGCGGATGAAGCTGTCGTGCAACCAATCATCACACCGGTCGCCACATCGACACTTATGCCAGGGGCGGCTTCTTGTGATGAGCATACGGTGTCGATTGTCGCGGCCGTTACTGAAAGCTCGTTTAATGACGATAACAGTGGCACAAACGTGATCGATGATGATTTAGGAACGCGCTGGTCTGGGCAGGGGGATGGCGAGTGGGTACAGCTTGCGCTTGATGATAGCTATACGCTGACAGGCATTTTGCTTGCTTTTTATCAAGGGGATGAGCGCACGGCCGATTTTGAGATAGAGGTGTCGGCCGATGGCAGCAATTGGACACCTGTACTGAGCGGTACAAGCAATGGTGCATCGCTCCAATTGCAACAATTTATATTCAGTGCGGCCGATGTTTCATTTGTCCGTTTCGTTGGCTATGGCAACTCGGTCAATGATTGGAACAGCGTGACAGAAATCGCACTCTGTGTGGTCGATACAACGGCGAACCCTTTGTCCGTTGGGCTAGAGTCGGCCGTAACAAATCCATCATTGCCACTTTTGGCGATCATGGTGAGCGCAATCACAATTATTTTGCTTGCGCTCTCGCGTCATAGGGACATGCGCCATGTCCCCACAAAATAACCATGCGACTAAAAACATTTGAGGAGAGTAAAAGAATTATGAAACATTCGAGAAAGGTATTCGCGTTTATCGCTCTGATTTTGACGACATTATTTGTGCTGACTGTCGCGGCCGATCCCATCGGTCTTGGTAGCTACACAACCACACTGCCTGCGGGAGGCGGCGTTCCTTCAGACATTGATGGCAACCCGGTTACGCCAAAGGTGACAGACGATTTTGACCAGACAATGTTGACAAACCAATGGTGGTCGTCCCTGATTTGGCAATACTTTCCTGATAATCCGTACTCTGTGCCACTGTTCGCCCATCCATTGACGGCCGATGCAGAAGCAACCGGATTAGAGCTAGGGTATCCCACGTTTTACGCCATCAACAACGAATTTCACGCCCACCATCAAGCTGATTTGATGGTCGGTTTGGTTGGATTGAACGCGCCGCGCACAGAAGTAGCCGGATATTCTGACTGGACGGTGACAGCGCGGTGGGAAGATGGCACAAACATGCTTGAGGCGACAATTGGGCATGGATTGCCGTATGCGTACTTCACGACGGGGGGTGGCACGGCCGAAATTTCTCTGCCCACAGGCGCGGCAACAGTATGGCATAACGATGGTGCTGTTCTCGGCCTCACCATCAACAATCACCATTACGGCATTTTTGCTCCGACCGGCTCAACATGGTCAGCAACCGCTCCATTCCAATCGAGCCTGAACGGGGAAACGTACTTTTCTATCGCCGTGTTGCCGGATGATTCGGCCGCGACGCTCGCAAAATTTCACCAGCACGCTTACGCTTTTGTGACAGACAGCACCGTTTCGTGGACGTATGATGAAACGAGTGCGACATTGACAACAGCGTATGACGCAACGACGACATTGATGGAAAGCGGCAACGGACAAAGCGCGGACACAATGCTGGCACTGTACCGTCACCAATGGATCAACAGCAACGATGTGATGTCCGGCTACACATACGAATCGCCGCGTGGCACGATGCAGGTGGTGGATGGCAATTCGTTTAGCACACACATGCGTTTTAATGGTGTGTTGCCTGCATTGCCAGATAGGGGCGACTATGATCGCACCCAGCTTTACGACTATGTTGATGATGTGTACACCGATGCAGTGGCGACACCATTGACCGACCCCGCGGCCGCGACAGACACATATTGGGGTGGGAAAGCGGTCGGCCGTCTTGCCGCACTGGTGCCGATTGCGGAACAGGTCGGTCATACGGCCGCGGTCGATGAGTTTATCGCGCAGATGAAGGCGGCGACCGAAGATTGGCTCGATGCAGATGATGGTGGTGCGAGACAACTGTACTACAACGACACATGGGACACGATGATCGGCTATCCGGCCAGCTTCTTCGCTGATACACAATTGAACGACCATCATTTCCATTATGGCTACTGGGTAATGGCGGCCGCGACGATTGCCCGTTACGACGCTGCTTGGGCAGAAGATGACGCATGGGGCGGCATGGTCGAGCAGATGATCCTCGAATCGACAAACCCGGATCGGAACAGCGACATGTATCCGTTCCTCCGCTACTTTGATCCATATTCCGGGCATGGTTGGGCAAATGGCCCCGCGTTGTTTGGGGCCGGAAACAATCAAGAATCGTCGTCAGAAGGGCAAAATTATGCCACCGCTCTTATTTTGTGGGGCGAAGAGACAGGCGACACCGCGATGCGCGATTTGGGCATCTACTTGTACATCAACACCGTTCACGCCGTTGAGCAGTATTGGTTTGACGTAGATGAAGAAGTGTTCCCAGATGGCTACGAGTACGAAACGGTTGGTATGGTTTGGGGGAACGGCGGCGCGTTTGCAACGTGGTGGACGGGCAACCCCGAAGAAATTCACGGCATTAACATGTTGCCCTACACGGGCGGATCGTTGTATCTCGGCCGTCGCCCCGACTACATTCAGCGCAATTATGACTTCTTGATTGAGCAGAACGAAGGCGTTGAGACAGAATGGGTCGAAATTATCTGGAAGTTCCAAGCGTTGGCCGATCCGGCCGCGGCGCTCGCTAAATTTGGTGATGGCAACTACACCGGAGAAGCGGGTGAATCGAAGGCACACACGTACCATTGGCTACACAATCTCAATGTGATGGGGCAGTTGGACACAAATGTGACGGGTAACACGCCCACGTATGCGGTGTTCAATGATGATGGGACGCGCACGTATGTTGGCTACAATGCCAGCGATACGCCAATTGTTATCACGTATTCAGATGGCATGTGCTTGGATGTCGGGGCGGGTCAATTGGAAGCGGGGGCTGGGCGCATGTGTGATACGCCTGCGATTACGCCCACGCCGACCAGTACGCCACTGCCTGTGATGACGGCCGTGCCAACGTCAACGCCGAATCCGTCTGCGACACAAATCGTGCCACCGACAGCCATCC
>CALECP010000236.1 GCA_937949915.1 uncultured Anaerolineae bacterium | reverse complement strand
GACTGTTAGCGCAGGACGGATTGCCCGAAATTTATGCTTTTCATCCCAGAATTCGACCAAAAGCGTCGAAAACTAGCCATCTACCGAAGGGTATCCGGACTTATCGTCGGAAAAAGGCTTCAACTTAGCGGAAACTAAAGAAGCCCTTGTTCACGTCCATATTGCACACCACGCTTCTCTGCTATTCGCTCAAAAGATGTCACGTACATAGCATCCACACGTTATGCGCCATCATCCGCATACGCAGCAACTCGTTCAGCGACCACATCAAGCGAAACATCCGGCTCGATAAACAGAAGTAGATCGCGCAAATCGTCTAACTGGAGCGCACGAATTGCCGTCTCTAAATCGGCCGGAACAACTAAGTGATACTTGTTTAGCCGCAATAGAATACTTTGCTCAAGCTCTAGCTCACGTCCTTGTTCAAGTCCTTGTTCAAGCCCTTTTTCAAGTCCTTGTTCACGTCCATATTGCACACCACGCTTCTCTGCTATTCGCTCAAAAGATGTCACGTACATTAGTTTTTCCTTCGGCATCGTCGCCGCCAGTTCGGATCGGAGTTTTGTGTTCAACCCATCCGGCAATTTTAGTATCCAGTCGATAAACCGCAGCAAATTTTCAATCGCATTCCGATTGTAGCCAGCATTGAGTAATAGTCGCATCAGGCGCAATTTAACCCGATAACGATTATCGGCCGACTTCCCTGCTTTTGTCTCCAGCATTTGCGCCAGTGTGACCAATGCAAATGGGTTTGATGAAGCCAGTAGATCGCTCTCGTTGTAGTCTAGCAGTTTTGCTACGCGGAAGTCTAGCTGCATGGTGCAGCCATGTTGGCTGTGTGTGTATTGTATCGGCCGCCAACCCGCATTGTTGTCAGTCAAAATCGCTGTGCTGACCGGGTGACGGCCGTATCGATCAAAAATGCGATAGTGATAGACAAACATACGCTTCGCAAAATCGGGCTGCGGCTGCTTCTGAATTTCAATATGGATCAGCAACCAAACAGACGCACCCGTCAGCAACTGCACATCGACCAACTTATCGACCCGCTTGTTTTCCGCCTCACCTTCGGGCGACACTTGCTGAAACTCTTGCTCAAGCGATTTGACTGGCACATCCCAATCGATCTGTGCCGCAATGTCAGGGAAATACAGGTGCATCGCCTCCTGAAAATGGGCATCTAGCACCATCTTCCACGGCGAATCATAATCGTTGTGTTCACTCATTTTCTTCTGTATGATGCGTTTTTTCGATGGCGATCTTGACCGCCTCCACGATATGCTGATAGCCAGTGCAGCGACACAAATTGCCCGATAGCGCGGTACGAATCTCATGCTCCGTCGGGTTCGGATTGTCAGCAATCCAGGGCTTGAGCGTCATCAAAATACCGGGCGTACAGTAGCCACATTGCAACCCATGCGCCTCGTGAAACGCTTCTTGGAGCGGGTGCATGTCGTCCGGCGTACCGAGCGACTCGACTGTTTCGATGCTGTGTCCGTGCGCTTGCACCGCCAGCATGATGCACGACCGCACCGGCGCACCATCGAACAAAATGGTACATGCGCCGCACACGCCATGCTCACACCCCACATGTGTGCCTGTCAGCCCTACTTCATGCCGAATAAAATCACTGAGCAACAGACGCGGCTCAACTTGTTTCGAGACAGGGTAGCCGTTGATTTCGGCCGAAACGGTAAATTTTTCGCTCATACTTTACTCAATGCCTCCACAATCGCCCGTTTGCCCAGCACGGCCGCCAAATGCCGCTTGTACGCGGCCGAACCATGCACATCTCCGCTTGGCGCGATCTCATTCGCGGCCGCAAATTGCGCGGCCGCCTCGATCAGTTCAGGCGTGATCACATTGCCCACCAGCATCGCGGCCGCGCCTTTCGCATCCATCGGCATATCGCCCACATTAAGATACACAAGCCGCGCCGCCTGACACACGCCACTGTCATCTACCGTCAGCAACACAGCCACCCCCGCTTGGGCATAGTCACCATGCCGCCGCGCAAATTCATGAAAGCTATAGCCCACATTGTCTGGCAACGGCCGCACATCGATCTCTGTCAGAATTTCATCATCTGCCAACGCTGTCTCAAACAGCCCCTGGTAAAAATCGGCCGCAGCCACCCACCGATCTCCCCCTTGCTTTTGCAGCCGAAAACGCGCATCCCGCGCCACCGCCAAAACAGGCAACTCGGCCGCCGGGTCTGCATGAGCCAAACTACCGCCCAACGTACCGCGATTGCGGATTTGACTGTGTGCCACATACGGCATCGTCGCATGGATGAGCGGGGCAAGATGAGCAATCGCCGGATCGCGTTCCAGCACCGACTGGCGTACCATCGCGCCGATTTTCAGTTCAGATTCAGTTGCCGTAAAACGTTGGAGAGCAGAAATACCATTGAGATCGATCAGCACAGTCGGTTGTGCCAGCCGAAAATTCATCACCGGGATCAAGCTTTGACCGCCTGCCAGCAATTTGCCATCTGTGCCATGCGCGGCCGTCAGCGCAAGGGCTTCTTCGAGCGTTGTGGGGGCATAGTAATCAAACGGTGCTGGTTTCATATTTTTAAGCGCAAAAGATAGATTTCAATCTCTATAGGTTGATTGATAAAAATAATAATCAATGGGCTAAGGCTACTTCAAGAAATGAATTATCCTGTTTGGTGCATCTGTACCAGAGGTACAAATTAGAATGCTGAATGATTATTTGTTTGGAACGGTCTAACACACTTTCGTAGGAGCGCGGCTAGCCGTACCCCGAAAGTGCGCGTCGTTCTAAACTCATTATACTTTAGTTTCCGCTAAGTTGAAGTCTGTTTTCGGCGGTGGGCATCGACTCCCTTCGGTAGAGGGTTTGTTTTCGATGCTTTTGCGTGAATTTTAGTGTCAAAAGGGAGCGTTTCGGGCAATCGATCCCGTGCTAGAAGCCACCGTAGCCATCCGGGTGAATGGGAGTCGCCAGTCATCTAACAAACGTACATAAAAAAACAGAGTCGTTATCAACGACTCCGTTTCTAATTTATTTATGTTTGTTGGTATCAGTGTTAGTTGGGAATGTCGTGTGGGCTGTTCAGTACTTCGTCCACGAGGCCATACTCTTTCGCTTCTTGAGCCGTCAAATAGACATCACGATCTGTGTCTTTTTCGATGCGGTTCAAATCTTGCCCGGTGTGGTAAGCCAACACGTTGTTGAGCTTTGTTTTCAGACGTTGCATCTCGGCCGCCTGAATCAACACATCGGTCGTCTGACCACCGACACCACCCTGTACGAGCGGCTGGTGCATGTGAATGGTGGCATTTGGCAATGCGTAACGCATCCCTTTTTCACCGGCCGCCAATACGATTGTACCGAAGCTGGCTGCCAGCCCGACGACAACAGTAGACACGGGCGCACTGATTTGCTGCATGGTGTCGTAGATGCCCATGCCGGCGTAGATCACGCCACCGGGCGAATTGACATACAGGCGAATGGGGGCTTCTGGGTCTTGGCTATCGAGGTAAAGGAGTTGGGCAACGATCACGTTTGCAACTTGATCGTTGACACCTGTTCCAAGAAAAATGATGCGCTCTTTGAGAAGGAGCGAGTAAATATCATAGGCACGTTCACCGCGGCCGCTGTTGTCAACAACCATCGGGACGACTGACATAGGATTGAACATAGTGATATGTCTCCGTAGTTTTTGTTTGTTATTTGTCAGCGACCCAACCAAAGGCGGATCACTGTGTTAGGCGGCCGCTTCTTCGGCGGCCGTTTCTTCATCTGTACTTTCGGCCGTCTCTGCTGGTTCTGGCAAATCAGGGGCTTCACCCGCATAAATCGCCAAGATGCGATCATGTATTTTGCCCATGACAATCTCTTGTTCCAGCATAGGACGGCCGCTGCTTTTATAAAAAGAGCGGAACATTTCAGCCATTGCAGCGTTGGTGTCTATCTCTTCTTCGTCATCATAGTCTTCGTCTTCGTCGTCTTCGCCAACAGCATCAGATTCTGCTTCTGCATCATCAGATACAACTTCATCATCGTCGCCTTCTTCACTGCTTTCGTTTTCGCCAACAGCATCAACCACTTCAGATTCTGTCTCTGCATCGTCAGATACAACTTCATCATCATTGATGTTGTCTTCATCGTCATCATCGGCCGCAGGTACAGTCATCCCTTCGAGGTATTGCGCGACCCGCTTTTCTACTTCGATGTCGATGTCTTCGTCTGTTGCATAAAGTTGCTCAGACTGGATAAAGGCACGCATTACCAAACCGTGTTCGACACGATCAACGGCCGCATCTTCATAGTCATCGCGTAGGTCTTCGACAGTACGGCCGGTCGATTGCAGCCAGTTTTCCCAACTCATTCCCGCTTGCTCAACACGGCCCTTCATATCCTCCACCATACCGTCGATTTCAGCATCAACAGTACCTTGTGGATAAGCCATTTCTTCCACATCATCCAGCATCTGCTCAACAGCGCCTGTCAGCAAATCATTCTTGAATTGCTCCTCCGCTTGGTTTTGTAGGTTTTCCCGAATGGTGGTGCGTAGCTCGTCTAACGACCCGATATTTTCATCGACCATTTGCGCGAGCGCATCATCGAGTGGCGGTAATGTTTTCGCTTTTACTTCCGCAATATCGAGATTGAATGTAGCCGTTTTACCCGCCAACTCTTCATATTCATATTCGTCTGGGAAAGGGACAGTGAACGATTTGGACGAATCGGCCGTACTACCAACCAATTCGCTGATAAAGTTTGTTTCCGCAAAAATACCGTCATCTTGCAGCGAAATATCAAACGCTTCTTCATTAAAGATGATGTCGTCTTCATCGTCATCCAAGTAGCCTTTGCCAGCCACAACCACGATGTCGCCCATTTCGGCCGCACGATCAATCGTCTCCGTCTCCGCTTTGCTCTCACGCAGCATCTTGATCTGCTCGTCCACCGCTTCTTCTTTGATGTCAACCGGCTCAACCACTTTTCGCATGGCACGATAATCGCCTAATTCAACCACAGGCTCTAACGGAACAAGCAACGTCATCACGGCCGGTGTCCCCTCGTCTATATCGGTCACTTTCGGCTGGGCATACGGCAGCACATCCAGTTCCTTCATCGTCTCTTCGTAGATAGCAGGAACAAGATCATGCAACGCATCGTGACGTAACCCTTCTTCTCCTACCAATTGCACAATGATATGGTAGGGAGCTTTTCCCTTACGGAAACCAGGTACACTCACTTCACCTGCGTATTTGCGGGCGGTCTGCTTCATCGCTTTCTTGACCCGCATCTCGTCTACTTCAACAGTCACGTTCAACTGCCGTTTATCGTCTTCGTGTGATTGAATTTTTAGCGTCACGGTATGTACCTTATCCTGCCTCTATTAACATTTAGTCGAAATTTGTAGAGGATATGTTTGTATTGTGTAAAAAAAGCCAATAGCCAAACAATGTCAGCTATTGGCTAGTAATGAGGATGGAGGGACTCGAACCCACACGCCGTAAGGCACATGATCCTAAGTCATGCGCGTCTACCAATTCCGCCACATCCCCGGAACGGGGTATTATAGCACTGTTTTTTTGATGACAACTGCGTTTTTGATACGAAGTTGCTATTTCGATATAGATTCGATATAGATAATGTAGAAAGCAGACTCGATTTGGTGTCAAAAAAAGTGAATAACCATAAACAAGGAGTGATTGTCCATGACGACACAACAAGATAATTTTCAACCACGTATGCGCCAACTGGTCGATTGGGAAGCGGCCGCGTGGGCAGGACTGGCAGCCAGCATCCTCTCATTTTTGTTTGCGATGTTGTTCTTCGATGCGGCCGATCTGCTCAATGTTCTCGCCGCCCCCATTTTGGGTGACCGCATGACAACCGGCTTTAGCGTCGAAGCGTTGTTCGCAGGGCTAGCGCTACACGTTTTGCTTTCGATCCTGTTCGCTTTTCTCCTCGCATTTATCCTCCATCGCTGGGGATTGATCGTAGGCATTATCGGTGGCGGGTTGATGGGATTAGCCCTCTACGGGTTCAACTTTTATGCTATGCCCTCTGTGTTGCCCATGTTGGGCGAATCGGCCGATCTTTGGATATTCCAAGACAGCATGATGGGCGCGGCACATATCTTTTTTGGTGCTGTCACAGGCGGCATCTACGAATGGATGGAAGTAGAGGAGTATGTGCCAGCCTAACACGGCCGACTGCCTGACAAATAATCGTAGGGGCTGTGCCTTGTGCCTGCCACGGCTATTGGCGACTGCCTAAAAAGGAAACATTATGTACAGAAGAACATCACCCAACACACCCGGCACTTATCGTAATGCACGGAGCGCAACACCCAGACGGCGCAGCATCGGCGGGTTGCGCCTACTCATCGGTTTGGCCATCGGCGGCTTCGCCCTCTTTTCTTATTTCGTCGGCAACCGCCAAGAAAACCCCGTCACAGGCGAAAAACAATCCGTCGGGCTAACCGCCCAGCAAGAAGTAGCACTCGGGCTGCAATCTGCCCCGGAAATGATTCGGCAGCACGGCGGCTTCTCGCGCAATCAGGCCGCACAGCTACAGGTTGCCGAAGTCGGCAATCGTCTGGTAGAGAACAGCATCGCGGCCGATAGCCCCTGGCAATTTGAGTTTCATTTGCTGGCAGACCCCAACACCGTCAATGCGTTTGCGCTCCCCGGTGGTCAAATTTTTATCACCGAAGCCCTCTACCGTCGTCTGGAAACCGAAGGACAATTAGCAGGCGTTTTGGGGCATGAAGTGGGACACGTCATCGAACGCCATTCAGCCCAACGGGTCGCCAAACAACAGTTGACACAAGGGCTACTCGGCGCGGTCATCGCTGGCAGCGGCTCGTATGATGCAGGGCGCATGGGGGAAATGGTCGGGCAGCTTGTCAATATGCGGTACGGCCGGGAAGATGAACTGGAATCAGACATTTGGGGAGTCGATGTGATGTGTGACTCTGGCTACGATCCCCATGCGCTCAAAGGCGTAATGAAAATTTTGGAAGATGCGTCTGGTGGTGCAGCCCCGCCCGAATTTATGAGCACCCATCCCAATCCGGGCAACCGCATCGCACAGATCGACAAAACGATCAACGACAATTACAGCAATGTCGCCAGCGAGTGTGCGCCCAGCATACCGTAAATAGGTAAGTAGGTGCGGGATTAATCCCGCACCTGTCTGGAAGGAAACCCGTTGAAACGGGTTGTTGTCTATTCTCACACATCCCCGAACCCATTTTAATGGGTTTCCCCGTGCCGAATGGCACAAAAACAGCCCGTGCGTTTCAACGCCGGGTGGAACAGAGACAACAAATCACCTGCCACGCCTATTCTCGGCCGCGCTTTTCCACAATCAGATCATAGATCGCTTGTGCTTCCGCATAGTAAAATGTGTGTGGATTGTTCCAAAACTCAGCCAGTCGCGCATTCCCCGTGTGTAGTTCATACGTGTACGCCTGCAAATACATATCGAGCTTGTCCACATCTTTCGCCAGCTTCGCTTCGGGGGTTGCCTCCTGTGCTTGCTCCTCCCACAATGCCAGCCACCGGGCAGCAAATGGCGTGTCCGCAATAATTTCGCCCATCGCGTTGCGTTCGATGTCCAGCTTGAGTGTCTTGCGTTGGTCGGCCGGAAAGAAGCGTTTGACCGGAGACGGAATATCTGATGTCAACGATTCCGGCAAGTCATGCAAGATCACCATTTCCAGCACACGCGCCTTGTCTAGCGGGGTGTCTGTCTCGATCATCTCCATCAGCGTCATGGCACACAGCGCAACAGAATAGGTGTGCGATGCCACGTTCTCTACATTGCGAACGCCGCGCTGCAAAAATCCGGTGCGCGGCATTTCCTTTAATTGAATACCGTATTCGAGGGTGCGAAAAATTTGTTCAGCTTGTTCCATGTGTTTTTCCTCAAGGTTTGTTGTGCCGCAGATTCCGTAGGTAAACGATATATCGTTTACCTACTGCCGGGTCATCGTAATTAAACCATAGCGGCCGTCAATCGGTAATGGGCAGCCTGTACTTGTCGTCGATGGCGTTGCCAGATGTGTCGAGAACGGGCAGACGGCGTAGATCGCGCAAATTATAGAAACCGATATACAGATGATAGTCACCGGGGGGCAGATCGGCCGGGATGGGCAAGCGGTACGGATCGCTGATCGCTTGTCCGGGCTGCCATTGGCTGGTGGGGAACGTGCCTTGCACGGGCGCATTGTCGATTTGGGTGATGATGTTGTCGGCCGCGTCGAGCAACTGCACAAACACAGTGTAGTCGGTGGAGGTCGCGGTCAGCGATTGCCAATTGAGCGTCAGATCGAGCGTTTGGCCGGGGGTGAGCGGCGTGGTGATGGCGGCCGCAAGTAGCGCAAATTGATCGGCGTAATTAGTCGCGGTGGCAGGCAGCGTCGCCCCACGCACAATGATTTGCGCGAGGGTGCAGGCTGGCTGACGGCCGAGCAGGTAGCCGCATCGGCCATACGCGCCCGGTTGCGCGACGATTAGATCATACACGCCATTGGCGGCCGGAGCAGTCACATCAGTTTGCCATGCAAAGGATGAAGGATCAGGGATGACGGATGAAGTGGAGGAAGCCAGCGCAAGTTGCAGGGTGGCGGCGGTGTTGCTACGGCCGCTCAGTGTGATGGGAATGGGGCTATTGGGGCGAACGGTGCGCGGGGCTGTGAGACCGAGGAGCGTGTGATCGCCGATGTGGATGCCTTTATCAAAGCGGGTGGCAGTGGGGGTGGTTTGGGCGGCCGGGAATTGTACGCCGCCGATGGTATGCCACGCGAGTTGGTCGGCAGGCGTGAAGGCGGGGGCGAGTGCCAGTTGTAGTTTGAAGGCGGCCGTGACCGGCAAAATGGGACGCGGAATGTGATAAAAGTCAGTGATCACGCTGTCGGTGTGCCATGCGCTCGTCGGGTACAAATTATTGACCGGATGCTGTCCGGCCGTGGGCGGCCGTGCGTCGTTTTCGCCCTGCCAGCGCAGGTAGACGAGCCAATTGGCAGGAACAGGCTGGGCGGTGCGCCATGCGAGCGTGACGGCCGTTTGGCTGTCATCATACAGCGAGATGGGCGCGATGTCGGCCGTCAGCAAGTCGATGTTGTTGATGGTGGTCAGCGGAGGCGCGGCCGAGACGGTGGCAGAGGGCGCGACTTGGGTGAGTGGGCCGACGGAGCGCAATGTGTACGGCAGCCGGGGCAAATAACGGGCGAGATAAACGGTGCGGCCGTTCGCCAACTGTTGATCGAGTTCGGCACGGTACGCCGCTTCATCTGGCAATAGCTTGATGGCGAGATCGGGGCGCATATTTTCCGCTTGTTGCAGATAGTAGAGGGGTGGGAATTTGTCGCTATCAGCCAAGATGACGCTATTTTCTGGTAAATCGAGCGAGAGAACGCTTTCGCCCCATGCGCGTAATGGATTGGTGGCGGGGGTGGGCAGCGTGTGCCATGCGCGGGTCGCATTGAGCAAGAGCAAGCAGCCCAGCCCTAGCACAATCAGGGCGTTGGTCGTTGTTTTTTGGGGGAAGGTGCGGCCGTACCATGCTGCGGCCGATCCCCAAAAGAGAGCCAGCACCAAATGCGCCGGAATGATAAACACAGCCAAATCTGGCACATGATAATTGAGTGCGTAAAAAGTGAAAACGAGCGCGGTGACGATGAGCAAAACAGCATACCGCCACCGCCACACGCACAGCGCGATGATGCCAGCCAA
The DNA here is from genome assembly GCA_937949915.1 of uncultured Anaerolineae bacterium. Taxonomy (GTDB): domain Bacteria; phylum Chloroflexota; class Anaerolineae; order Promineifilales; family Promineifilaceae; genus CALECP01. Next base: position 2,359 of record CALECP010000236.1, on the reverse strand, counting down.
CACAACAAGCAAGCTGATGCTCCCCCAATCGTGCAGGAAGAGACGGCCGACGAGCGGATAGCGTGCGGGCTGTTCGATGAACGACCACCATTGCAATGCGCCAGCGAAACGGCTGCCTGTCACCCATTCGATGAAACGGCCGACTCCCATGCGGTCGCCATTGACAGCCAGCCAGCGCACGGGCAGATAAAAGTAGAGCAGCAGGGGCAAACAAAAAGTAATGAAGGAGACGAGAAAGAGGGGCGGCCGGGCGCGATCTGCAATTTCGAGAATGCGGAAGATGGCGGGTGCGATCAGCACAAAAAAGAGCAGCAATGTTGCGCCTAGTAAAACGGTGGTGAGGTGGTTGGTGAGGCCGAGACCGAGCAGAAAGGTGAGGCTGCCGACGACGCGAGGAAAGCGAAACAGCGCATCGGGGTAGCGCACGTCGGCCGCAGTCCGGTCGAATTGTTGGTACACCGCCAGCCCCCGCAACAGGGTGTACAGGAAGGCGGCAACGAGCAGCGCATGGAGGGTGTACACTTCGGCCGCGATAGATTGGCCCCAGACGATGGGCAGGGTGGCGAAGGTGGCGGCCGTCAGCACGGCAACGGCCGGTTGGCGAAAGAGGCGGTGCATGATGCGCTGGATGAGGACGGCCGTGAGCAGCGTGTACACCATTGTGCCAAAATTGAGGCGAGCGGCGACGGTGCCAATAGGGAACAATGTCCACAGCTTGCCCAGCATAAGATAAAGCGGATAGCCGGTGGGATGGGCGATGCCCATTTGGGGCGCGGTCACTTGGAACTCGAAGGTGTCGGCCGTGCCGAAGTCGCGCTGGAGGGTGGTGAGCAGCAGGGGCAAGAGAAGCACGAGCAGCCACATAGTCCAGAGGGCGCGGGGAGTCGTCGTGGTGCGAGTGTGTAGCACCAGCAAGCCGACGAGCCATAATGAAATAAACAGCACCAGCAACGGCGGTTCGCCCCACAAATTGAGCGATAGCGGTGTGAGCATGAGCGCGTGGGTGGCTGGTGGGATGGACGGCCGTAACCGTGCCAAACCCCATGTCAAAAAAAGAGCGATGAGCAACGCACAAGGCAGCATCAGGGCGGGTCGCGCCAGCCACAAGCCGCTTGGATGTGTGATTTGGTGGATGGCTCGAAATGCGCCCCACGCACCGACTGTGCCGAAAAACAGGATGCCGATTTGCCACAAAAGCGGGGGGATGGGGCGGGGTGTTGTGTTTGCCATTGGGTCAATTATGCACGGTTTTTCACTGTTTTGAAAAGCGTATGAAAAAAGTTCTCACATTTATTGGGCAACTTTTAGAGCATTGAAAAACCTTTCGCGCCATGGTCGGCCGTCACGTCCAAAACTAATGAGAAATGATAGGAAGAAATATCCGGCCGACAATCTCATCTTCATCCAGTGAAGGTGGCGGCACATATTCATAGACATAAACCGTTCCACCACCCCCTGCTGCATAGATGACATCATCTATGATCTCTATATGGCTCACGCCCGCAGTTACATTCGTATCAACAAGTACCATGTTACGCGGATCGCTAACATCGATTGTCATTAATCCAGTCGCACCATCGGCCGCCACAAATGCCATATCACCGATCACGCCCATGTCTGTACACCAAGCGTTGATAATCGATCCGAGAACAACCGGGTTGGCAGGATCGCTCACATCCACCGCCTTCAAACATTGTTGCGATCCAAGCACATAGGCAATTTCACCCGCAGGAATGACACGGACAGAGAGATCGCTTGCTGGGAGTGAGGCAAGCAGCATTGGATTGGTCGGATCGCTAACATCGACGGTCGCAATACCTTCAGAACCCAATGACACATACGCGATATTGCCGTCAACTGCAACATCAATGGGTATCTCGCCGCCAAAGCCATTTGTTGTTCGCGGAAATTCGCTGATTGCTCCAAGCCACGTCGGGTCAGTGGGGTCACTGACATCAAATATCACAAAACCATCGGCAGAGGCTGCATACACCAAGTTATCGACGACCGTTAGGTCATAAATGTCACCCATCCGCACATAGCTTAGTAGGTTGAGGTTGTCATGATCTGTCACATCAATCACGCTCAAGCCACTTGAATGCGCTTGGTATACGACCCCATCTTTGTACGCAACGTCATACGACAATATGCCTATCGGCCGCCAATCGATCTGACCGAGTGTCGTCAATGCCTCGCTCACATCCTTGACAACCAACCCTTTATTCCACGTCGCAAAGTAGGCAACGCCATCTTCTGAAACAGTAAATTCATCGATAAAGCCAATGTCGGGGACTTGCTTGATCGGTCGTGCATCGGCCGGATCACTCACATCAACCAGTAGTAGCCCCGTATCACCTGC
>CALECP010000235.1 GCA_937949915.1 uncultured Anaerolineae bacterium | reverse complement strand
TGTTGATGTTCGATCCCTTCGATCAGTCCATCGTCCGCCAATTTTGCTTTGAGAATATGGTGGGTAGACGGCCGCAAGTAGCCATTGCGGAACTCTTCGCGCCGATTCCAGCCAACATGCACCGGACGGCCGACCGCCTTGCTCAACTTGGCCGCCTCGATAGCACCGGCCGCGTTTAATTTGCGGCCGAACCCGCCACCGATATAGGTTGATTTGACATCGATCTGCTCTGGCTCAAGTCCAAATTCCTCAGCCAGCGCATCCCGCGCACTGGTGGGAAATTGCGTCGAAACAATCGCCGTAATGCCATCTTCCCGGAACTCGACAACGGCCGCCTGTGGCTCCAGATGCGCGTGTGCCGCCATCGGCGTGCGATACTCTGCGATCACAGCGTTGTCTGCTTCGTTCGCCATTTTGCTATCACCCACTTTTTGGATGACGGTCGGTTTGCCATTGCCAACGGTGACAATCTCGTCCAGTTCAGCTTGTTGCCACAGCTTGCCTTCGTCCCATGTCACGTCCAATTTGTTGCGGGCAATGTCAGCTTGGTAACGATTGGTGGCGACTACGCCAGCGAACTCATCTTCGATCACCACTTCGACTACGCCCGGTTGATCAGGTGCATCGCCGGGCGCGGCCGATTGCATTGTGCCTTCGATAGTGGGCGGCCGAGCGACAGCCCCGTACAGCATACCGGGCATCCGCGCATCGTAGCCATAGGTCGCTTCGCCCCGTAATTTCGCCTCGAAATCGACCCGAGGCAATGATTGCCCGATAAATTCAAATTGGCTGGCCGGTTTGAGCGCGGGGGCTTCTTCTGGCACAACCCAATCAGTCACACCCTCTACAATCTCGCCAAATGTGAGTGCTTTGTCGCCCGATGTAAACACGCCACCGGCAACGATTAAACTAGCGGCCGAGACAGCCAGCTTTTCGGCCGCTTTTTCGCGCAGCATTTCGCGCATGGTAGCGGCCGCCTCGCGCAAGGGCAGCCATGCCGACTGAACGGACGCGCTGCCACCTGTGCCAAAGCCATCGACGGGGCCGCGCTGGGTGGCGGCCGGGACAACAATGATTTGCTCCCACGCTACGCCCAGCTCTTCTGCCACCATCTGTTTGAGCGCGGTGTGAATGCCTTGCCCCATTTCTACTTTCGGCGTATGAAAGCGCACGACGTTATCAGGCGTGATCTCGAACCATGTGGGTGGATCGCCTTCTACGCCAGCAAATGATGCGCCGCCGTCGCCATCAAATAGATCGGGCGCCTTGAGGCGCACAATTGGCAGACCAAAGTACAGCCCACCGGCCGCGACGACACCGACGGTGCCAGCCCCGATTAAAAAGCCGCGCCGCGAAACGCGCCAGCAGCCGCGTCTTGCTCTTGTCTCTGTCTCGGTTTGTTGTTCGCTCACGCTGCACCTCCCATGACGGCCGCGGCATCGCGCACGGCCGCCTTGATACGCACATAGCAACCACAGCGACAATAATTTTCGCCCATCGCGGTCACGATGTCGTCATCTGTCGGCGCGGCCGCATTCTCCAGAAATGAAAGCGCGGTCATCATTTGCCCACTCATACACCACGCACATTGCGGCACTTGATTGTCGATAAAGGCTTGCTGAATCGGGTGTAGGACACCCTCTGCGTCCGCCAAATCTTCGATGGTGCGTACCGTTGCACCGGCCACGTCAGAGACGGGCGTGATGCAACTGCGGCGTGCTTCGCCGTCTACTTGGACGGTGCAAGAGCCACAATAGCCGCCCCCACATCCAAATTTTGTACCTGTCAAATTGAGTTCGTTGCGGATTACCCACAAAAGGGGTGTGCTGGGATCGGCCGCTATCTCAAGCGTTTCGCCGTTTACTGTTAATTCCATACTGTTTACCTCAAAAATGGTGTGGCGGCCGAGCGGCCGTTCACTTTATCAACGTTTTGTTGACCCCATTGTAGCAAAAAGTTGACGCAAGGTGAACAAAATATGTGCAAAACACTGTTTTGATTCGGTAAATCACGCAAACGTGTTCTAAGATCGCCAAAAGAAGATCACTTCGTGTACGTCCCGGCCGTGCCACGCTCCATTCATTTTCAAACGAACACCATGCTGCCCCGTGAAGTTAAGAAAATGATATATGTTATCAAGCTATACAGCGCGATAATCTTAGCCCAAAAGAACAACTTACCAGCACGGTCTTTACCACCGACACGAAACTCGTGTGCAAGATTTAACACTATCGGCAAAGTTGCGAATGCACAAAAAAACATAGAGTACAAATAATCATAATCACCAATTCTCAACAAATTCATGCCCACGTACAATAATATAATGAAACTTATATTGAGCAGTATTTTTTTTTGTGTGTACAGGTAAACTTGAAAAATAATGGTCGTTATTCCAACAATAATCAGCAAATAAATCATTTTGTCTACTACCCAACCCGTAAAATCTATGTAAATGCTCTATATCTCAAAAAATAAGAACGTCCACATAAACTCTACATCTGATGTTAAAGAAACGCGAACGAAATGATACCGTAAAGTTGTTTTTTAGGTTCAGGAGTTTCGCCTAATAGATACACAATGTATCGTGTCCCTGCGGATAGATTGTTGATAGAACCACATAAAACCCCAAAGACCTATTTTTTACACTGGCAGCTTTCTGTAACATTGCGGCATTGATCAATTTCCGTTTCTAAGTGTACTACTAAACACGGCCGAACCACGCTATAATCGCCTAAAATGATCGAAAAAAGCTGCTTAATTAAATCATGCAGCACATTCTTTTTCTTAAAATGGAGTTAATATGTTCGGCAACAAAAAAAGTCCGCCTGAAATGCAAATCGATGTAGAAAAGGCATATACAGCAACATTCGATACGAGCAAAGGCAATATCGTTCTGGAGCTTTATCCACAATATGCACCTGTTACGGTGAACAATTTCGTCGCGCTGGCGCGTGATGGCTTTTATGATGGTCTCAACTTCCATCGCGTCATCAACAACTTTATGATCCAGGGCGGTTGTCCAGAGGGGAGCGGCCGCGGTGGGCCCGGTTATCGTTTCCAGGATGAGTTCAAAGACAACCCATTGCGCCATGAAGCGAAGGTGCTTTCGATGGCAAATGCGGGGCCGGGGACAAACGGCAGCCAATTCTTCATCACCCATTCGCCACAGCCGCACCTGGACGGCCGTCACACCGTTTTTGGCAAAGTGACAGAAGGCGAAGATGTGGTCGATGCGGTTCGTCAGGGCGACATCATCAACAGCCTGACTATTGTTGAGAGCTAAAAGTTACAGGTTAAAAATCAAAAGTTAAGTTCAGGTGCGGGATCACTCTCGCACCTGTTTTTTTTATGCAGAAAGGGCAATTATTCAGCCAGTGCGTCTAGCATCGCTTGATTGCTATCAAACTTAAATTCGGGCAGATTTTGCTCAGAAGCGGCCGTCTGTTCAGCCGTTTCCAGTTGTTCAATTTGTGCTTTTGTCACCGAATGGGGCTGGATCATTGTAATCGCGTTGATCAACGTTGTCGGGTCGCTGGCTGGCGTGATGGTCGCTAAATAATCAAGCACCGCCTCTGCACCATTATGCCCGTCTTTGCGGGCGGCCCCCACCAAGCCAGTACTCGCCTGCCGCGCCCAACCAGCGAGAAAGACCCCCGTGATCGGCCGTGCTACTTTCGGGTCAAACGCCTCGTATGACGTGCCATCTATCGGGAATTGCGGCCGAGGGTGCTTGATAAATTCGCCCCATTCAGTCGTCGGCAATCCAAACCCACCATCTACTTGATCACCAATCGCAAACACAACTGTATCGAGCGGCAAAAAGCGCGTTGTGCCTAAACTGACAGAGCGTGTCGTCGTCCCATCTTGGCGCAGCTGCAGCGACGTATCTTCTGTCACGATGCCGGTCACTCCTTGCTCGTGGTTGCCCACAATGTGGATTGTGTTGGACAAAAATTCAAAGCGGAATCTGGTTGCGCTCACGGCCGGTTGGGCGCGTTTTTCGGCCGAAACGATAAACGCTTTCGCCGCCTCTGGCTCTTTCCCCACCGACTCCATCACCAGCCGTGTGCGCTCAATTTCTGCATCAAGCGCAGGCAGATCAAGGTTGTTGTACACCAGCGACATCTCTTTGCGTGTAAATTTGACCGCGCTCGGATCGCGCCGCACGATGGCGATCACTTCGTCTACTTCTAGGTGGCGTATGGCGTAATTGGCGATGTCGAGCATCACGTTACCTGCCCCGATAATGGCGACTTTGCGGCCGAACGGGTACGTTCGCTCACTCCAGGGCGGCAAATGGTTATAGTGGTACACCACATCCTTTGCATGATAAACGCGCGGCAAATTCTCGCCCGGTAAACCAAGCCATTTCGTCCCCTGTGCGCCCACTGTCACCAGCACCACGTCAGCCATCTCACGAATTTTTGAGAGCGTCAGATCGCCATTCGACCCGACGGACACATTGCCAAAATAATGCATGTTTGGGTGCGCCAAGATGCTTTTGAATTGCTTTCGCAGCCCGTTTTTCATCTTATATTTGTCAAAAAAGATGCCGTACTCTGCCAAGCCGCCCGGTTTCACATCCCGGTTGAGCAAGATGACGTGGCAATCGCTATCGGCCAGTTGTTGTGCCGCGTATAGTCCGGCCGGGCCCGCACCGATAATGGCAACAACAGGGTGAGCTTTTTCAGTCATGGTATTACTCCTCATCGCATGATTATACCAATCAACTATAATGCAGGAATGTCAACTTTTACCGAAAATTTATGGCTCTTTAAGAACCATTACTGATCGCTGATCAACCGTTTTCCCAATGAAAGCACACGGTCTTGTTGGTAGCCCAATGCTTCATAAAATCGCACAGCTTGTTCATTGTCTATGCGAACTTGCAGGTTCAGTTTGGGGCAGCCCCGCGCCAGTAATTTGCGTTCGAGACACGCCATCATCTGACGGCCGAATCCGTGACCCTGCCATGCCGGTGCAACCGCCACATAGTTGACCCGGCCACGATGCCCGTCATACCCGCCCATCACAGTCGCTACGGCCGCCTCATCGACCACGCCCACCAAAAACAAGCCATCATCAATCGCCAAACGACGTTCGATGTCTAGCTGCGGGTTATTCCACGGCCGTGTCAGCGCACAGTCGCGCCAAAGCCGGATCACTTGCTGTTCATAGTCTGTGGTGTATGGGGTAATCTTCAGCATAATGCATACTTTGTTTGTAACTATTCAGGTGTCTGAAACCGCAATATGTGGGGTCAGGTCTGAAAAATGCGGCACATACAACAGCATGTCTTCATAATCTTGATGAGAATTTGATTGATTTCATCAACTTTATTTGAACACGGTCCCGTATATGGTGCTACTCTGCGGAAAATCCCCGTATATTCTGGTGGGGA
>CALECP010000234.1 GCA_937949915.1 uncultured Anaerolineae bacterium | reverse complement strand
AGGGACACGATTAATCGTGTCCCTACGCAGCGGTTTCGCATTAAGTTCCGGTTTTTTCAACAAAAAAAGGACAGACCCAAGAGCCTGTCCTTCTACTATTTATTTCATAAAGCGCGGTTTATCACCATCGCCCTAGTCGATGAGTTCTTCCACACGAAGATGTTTGCGAATGTTGATCAAAGCGGTCTGGCCTACGCCAGCGATTGCCAACAATTTGTCTTCGTCTTCTTGTATCGCTTCCAGCAAATCGCCGACAGTGGCATAGCCAGCCTCGACAAGTACTTCTTCGATACGATCTTCCAGACCAATCACGCTGATTTCAGCAGAGCGCGGGTCTTTCTTGACGACAACCTTTTCGCGTTCGGCCGCCATTTCGCGCTGTGTTTGCAAACGGCGCATGAAGCGGTCAACCTGACCTTCGGTGTCTAGTAAGCGTTGCTCACCAGTGTAAAACGGATGTGTACCAGACCAGACATCGACGACGAGGCGTGGCTGTGTTGAGCCAACCGTCATCACCACTTCGCCGTCATAGACGACTTCAGCTTCTGGGTACCATTGCGGATGTAGTTCTTCTTTCACGCCATCCTCCGTTACGCTTGGGCTTGTGCGTCATAAACGCTGATCAATTTGCGGCCGTGCTTGACCTCAAATGTGACATGCCCTTCGATCATCGAGAAAATGGTGTAATCGCCACCCATCCCGACATTGTTGCCCGGTTTGAAGTGCGTACCACGTTGACGGACGATGATGTTACCCGGAATGACATGTTCGCCACCGAATTTCTTCACGCCTAGACGTTTACTATTGCTATCGCGGCCATTACTACTGGAGCCGCCACCTTTCTTATGAGACATGCTAATTACTCCTTAGCCGACGACAGAGTCGATCCGCAGTTTGGTGTAAGATTGACGATGACCCCGACGCTTCCGATAGCGTTTCTTGGGCTTATACTTCCATACGAAGATTTTCTTTCCACGATATTGTTCTGTGACAGTGGCGGTGACTTTCGCACTTTCGACCGTTGGTTTGCCAATTTGGACAGTTGCCCCATTGGCGACCAGCAGCACTGGAAGCTCTACTTTATCACCGACTTCGTTCGGTAACTTCTCAACATTGAGTAAGTGACCTTCTTCGGCGCGGTATTGCCGCCCGCCACATTCTACGATTGCATACATTTTTTGCAGTTCCTTTTGGTAATTTTGACAGCAGAGAGCGGCGGCTACCCTGCTGTGTAGCGATTGAGGATTATAGGGGCAGCGTTGCGGGGTGTCAATGCGGGATCATACAACAATTAAATAAGCGTAGTACAGACAAGATTGCGGCCGCCGTATACGTTGTCGATCCGGCCGACAGACGGCCGAAACTTGCTCTCATACACTCATTCGGCCGGAAAACTCTATTTTTATGTCACACTTCTGTCACGCTCCACCTCTATGATGAATGTATGTCAACGGTCTGAGGTAAACTGCAACATGAGGAAATGTATCGCATATTCCGACTCAAACCTGATACAACGATGAAACAAAGAGAAACAAAGAGGTGAAAAAATGTTCAAAGGTAAAATTTCAATCGCTCCGATTTTAATGTTCGTACTGTTACTGATCGGTACACAGTCAACATTTGCCCAAGACCCGGCCGTACAACTAACAGTCACGCCCTCTGATGTTGTGATCGCCGGTGAGCCGATCACTGTAGAATGGGTTGCTACCAGCACGGCCGATTCACTCTATCTACACATCATCTATCACTTTTCAGCGTATAGTGTGCCTGACACAACGTGGCTCGCCGGTTCGGGAGAGTCTTCCACAGGCGAGAAAACAGCCGATACATTTTCGGATGACATGTTGTTGGATGTAGACATCATCATTAGCACAGGAGACGACCCATTTGGGCCGGGCGAGATTGTGTCGCATCGGGTCTCTGTACAACATAGACAACAACATGCACAACCCCCAACGGCCGCCGAACCCTGCCCCGCATCTGGTGTCTGGCCACCCGGATGCGAAGCCCCACCGTCACCCCCTGTCGGAGATGCACCGTGTCCCGCATCGGGTGTGTGGCCTGCTGGCTGTAACCCAAATCTGCCACCCTCCAGTGCAGAAACGTGTGTGATCCCTCCATCGGGGCCATGGCCATCGTGTGCCACGGCCGGAGACCCGCCACCAGCAAACACGCCCGACGATTGCGTCATCCCACCCTCTGGGAAGTGGCCGCCATGTGCGATGGGCGGTTCTCCTATCGATCTCGATCCAAATCGTTACTATCGCTTACAGACAATGTTCTTGGAAAACGAAAACAAATGTCTTGAAGGGAACAGTCTTGCTGACTGGGCAACGTTAGGCGGCGCGGCATTCATGGACGACTGCCAAGATGTAAGCGGTCAACTGTGGAAGTTTGTTCCGGCCGAAAATGGTTACTATCGATTGCAAACGATGTTCTTGGAGAATGAAGGCAAATGTCTGGAAGGGAATCGCTTGGCAGAGGATTCAACGTTGGGTGGCGCGGCGTTTATGGATGATTGCCAGTCTGTTAGTGGGCAACTTTGGAGATTGGTTGAGAGTGAGGCGGCCGGCTACTATCGGTTGCAAACGAAGTTCTTGGAGAATGAGAACAAATGCCTTGAAGGGAATCGCCTTGCTGACTGGGCAACGTTAGGCGGCGCAGCGTTTATGGACGATTGCCAAGATGTAAGCGGACAACTGTGGAAAGTAGTTGTGCAACCGTAGCGTTGCAAATGAGCAACACAACAATGTTGCTAAAGTGATTCTGTGATAAATCAATGGTCAATGGAGGTTTGTACACACCATTAACCATTGATTGTTCACTTGTTGATTATTGATAGCTTTCAATCGGTTCGCATGTACAGACGAGGTTGCGGTCGCCGTACACATTATCGACCCGGCCGACAGCGGGCCAAAATTTATGCTCACGCACCCACGCGACCGGAAACGCAATTGGACAAAAACCTCACCATTCATGTACCATGCACAGCCGTATGTTACATGATGAATCAACTATTCAAATGACAAAGATACAACTTAAACAGGCGATCAATTATGGTCTCGGCCGTGTCGTACAGTACGTTCAGACGTATGGTGTTGATGATGTGATAGATGCTCTGTCTACAGTTTGTCTTGATACAGATTGTTATGAGTATGATGGTGTTAAGTTCGGCCGTTGGCTATACGCCTTGTTTGCAGGAACAGAGCATGAGGACAAAATCAAACAAGCGTTAGTTGTACGGATCAATGATCCCAACCATATTAGCGATCTTGAACTTCCGTTTGGTGTTCTCAAAGCGATGGAACAGAATGATGCCACAATTGCGGAACGGTATCGTCAACGTGTTTTAGAAATTGTAGAAATGAAACACTCTTATGCCGCTTCGTATCTAACAAATTGGGTTGGTGTATACGATGATCGGATCGTGGACAGTGCGCGGATTCTCGGCCGTATACTCAACCCTAACGACGATCAACGCGAGGCTGTGATCTATTGGCATCTTCCTAAAGAGAGTGAGGAGCAGATTGTTCATGTTCACCATTTGTTGAACATAAACGCTCAACATGATTCGGACATAGCACGTTACGTTGATTATCTGATGCGCCATGATCACTATCCCTTGCCAAGTGAGAAAACCGAAACGCCTCATAAACGGCCGCGAAGAAAGTATGAAAAAGATTCAAAAAAGATCATAGGGATCATCGAAGCCGCCAAAAACCATAAACAAAAATTTCCTACACGTTATGCACATATTGGACGTTGGGCAACAGTAGAAGCACGCATTTATCTCTTGGACACAATTCTTTCAATGGATGATCTCGATGCAATTTACCGTTTACTGTGGGTGTTTAGAACACCAAAAGCAACCACGCCCTACTTCGATGAAAAGCTGATAGATTGGGCAAATAGCTCTCATGAGGAGTTACGAGCAAGTGCCGTTCGTGCATTATGCCATTTATCTCATGAACAAATCTATCAACTTGCCATCAATAAACTCGAAACAGGACAGATTACAGGGCGTGATAGCGGTGTGATGCGGTTATTTTCCCAAAACTATCGGCCGGGTGACGGTGGGCATATTTTGAGTGCGCTAGAGCGCGTATCGGCCGATGAAAATGATATACACAATTGGTTTTTTGATTTGATAGATGCCGCAAGAATAAATAAAGACGAAGCTTTGATTCCTGTCCTAAAATGGGGATATAGCAAAACCCCTTGTTGGAATTGCCGACACGCCATCGTCAAACAACTCATCGAATGGAACGCGCTGGATGACGATCTTGCCACCGAATGCCAATTTGATGCAGACCCTGACATCCGAGAGTTGGTTAAAAAGGTTGCTAACCCTCCACAGAATTAGCAACCTTACTATTAAACTAAACGTAGCTTTCAATCGGTTCGCACGTACAGACGAGGTTGCGGTCGCCGTATACGTTATCGACCCGGCCGACAGCGGGCCAAAATTTATGCTCACGCACCCACGCGGCCGGGAAGGCGGCCGTCGCACGCGAATAAACACGATCCCACTCGTCGGTCGTGACGCTGACGGCCGTGTGCGGCGCATGAAATAGCACACTCTCATCGTGCGCCACCTCGCCCCGCTCAATCGCGGCAATCTCGCCCCGAATCGCAATTAGTGCTTCACAAAAACGATCTAGCTCCGCCTGAGACTCGCTCTCTGTTGGCTCGATCATCAGCGTGCCTGCGACCGGCCACGACATCGTAGGCGCGTGGAAGCCGTAATCGATCAGCCGCTTGGCGATGTCATCTGGGGTAATGGCGGCCGTCTTCTTCAGTTCGCGTAGGTCGATAATACACTCGTGCGCCACACGGCCGTTTTTGCCCCGGTACAGCACCGGATAGTAAGGCGACAACCGCTCTGCCACATAGTTCGCATTGAGAATGGCGATCTCACTGGCGCGACGCAATCCATCTGCCCCCATCATAGCGATATACGCATACGAAATCGGCAAAATAGACGGGCTGCCCCAGGGCGCGGCCGAAACTGCCCCGTGCGCTTGGTCGCCACCCATCGGCACAACGACATGGTTCGGCCGGAACGGGGCAAGATGCGCCTTCATGCAAATCGGGCCCATGCCGGGGCCGCCGCCACCGTGCGGAATACAAAATGTTTTGTGCAAATTGAGATGACAGACATCCGCACCAAAATCACCCGGCCGACACAACCCGACTTGCGCGTTCATGTTTGCGCCGTCCATATACACTTGTCCACCATGCGTGTGAATGATGTCGCATAGCTCGACGATCCCTTCCTCAAACACGCCATGCGTAGACGGATAGGTGACCATTACGGCCGCCAATTGTGCGCTGTGCTTTTCAGCCTTTGCGCGTAGATCATCTAGGTCGATATTGCCATCATCGTCACACTTGACAACGACCACTTTCATGCCAGCCATCACCGCACTAGCCGGATTTGTACCATGTGCCGAACTGGGGATAAGGCATATCGTGCGCTCGTCGTCCCCATTGGCGCGGTGATAGGCGCGAATGACAAGCAGCCCCGCGTACTCCCCTTGCGAACCGGCATTCGGTTGCAATGAGACAGCATCGAAGCCGGTGATTTCAGCCAGCCATTGTTCGAGACGGCCGAACAGGGCTTGGTATCCGGCCGTTTGGTCGAGCGGGGCGAACGGGTGCAGGTTGCCAAATTCGGGCCATGTGACTGGGATCATTTCGGCCGTGGCATTTAGCTTCATCGTGCAGCTACCGAGCGGGATCATCGAATGTGCCAGCGATAGGTCACGCGCTTGCAGCCGGGTGATGTAACGGAGCATTTCCGTCTCGCTGTGGTAGCTATTGAAAACGGGATGCGTCATAAAGTCGCTTGTGCGCGTCAGGCTGCCATTGTCTGACTCAATCGTTTGTGCCAGTGCGGCCAGATCGAGTGGTGCGGCCGCACCGAAAACGGACAGGAGCGTTTGTATCTCTTCAATTGTTGTCGCCTCGTCTAGCGCGATCCCGATTGTGCCATCATCGTTGTAGCGTACATTGATGTGGGCGGCGAGTGCGTCAATTGTGGCTGTGCCTGTGTCTACAGTGAGCGTATCAAAGGCGGTGTCGTTGACGATGGTGTGTCCCAAATGGCGCAATCCGGCCGCCAGCAGACGGGTGAGCGACTGCACCCGGCGGGCGATGGCGGTGAGGCCGTCGGGGCCATGATAAACGGCGTACATCGAGGCCATGATCGCCAATAGCACTTGGGCGGTGCAGATGTTGCTGGTGGCGCGGTCGCGGCGAATGTGTTGTTCGCGGGTTTGCAGCGCGAGACGGAGCGCCGGGTTGCCGTGTGCGTCTTGCGATACACCGATGATGCGGCCGGGCAGCAGCCGTTGCCACTGTTCGCGGGTAGCCATAAAGGCGGCGTGTGGGCCACCGTACCCCATTGGCACACCAAAGCGTTGGCTATTGCCGACGACGACATCTGCGCCCCATTCGCCCGGTGGTGTTAACAGCGTGAGCGCGAGCAAATCGGCCGCAACAACGACCAATGCGCCGACGGCATGGGCTTGTTCGCAAAAACCGGCATAGTCGAGAACGGCACCATCTGTCGTGGGGTATTGCAGCAGTGCGCCAAATGTTTGTGTGTCAAATTGGTAGCTGGCGTGGTCGCCGACGATCACGTTGATACCGATGGGTTGGGCGCGGGTGCGGACGAGATCGATAGTCTGCGGGTGACAGCGTTCTGAAATGAAGAAGGTATCGGCCGTCGATTTGCGTCCTTGTGCTTTGAGCGCGAGGGTCATCGCTTCGGCCGCGGCCGTGCCTTCATCGAGCAATGATGAGTTGGCGATCTCCATCCCGGTCAGATCGGTGACAACTGTCTGGAAATTGAGCAATGCTTCTAATCTACCCTGGGCGATTTCTGCTTGGTAGGGGGTGTATTGGGTGTACCAGCCCGGATTTTCGAGTATGTTGCGCTGGATGACGGCCGGGACAATAGTGCCACTGTATCCCATACCGATAAAGGAGCGGTACAGCTTGTTGCGCCCGGCTAATTCGCGCATTTCTTGTAGGGCTTCTGTCTCGGTGCGCGGTGCGTCGATGTCGAGCGCACGATTTAGCCGAATGGCGGCCGGAATTGTTTGGGCAACCAGTTGTTCGAGCGAATTGAGGTCTAGCACGTCGAGCATGTGGTTGATGTCGGCCGTGCGTGGCCCGATGTGTCGTCGTTCAAAGGTATCTGTCAAGCGAAATTGATCCAGCACGTGGGTGTCTGTATTGAGTTTTAACATGATTTTATTGGTGTGTGGACACGATATATCGTGTCCCTACAATATGTTATTTTTATCGATCTTGACAGTATGTTTCGTAGGCGGCCGCGTCCATCAATCCCTCTAGCTGGCTGGCATCGTCGATGCTCATTTTGACAAGCCATGCGTCATAGGGGGCGGTGTTCAGTTGCTCTGGTTCATCGAGGATCGGCTCGTTGACGGCCGTGATGTCGCCTGTGATGGGGGCATACAGTTCGGCCGAGGCTTTGACGCTTTCGATTACGCCAAACGCATCACCGATGGCAAACGAATCCCCTACGCTGGGCAGTTCGGCAAACACGATGTCGGACAACGCATCTTGGGCGAAGTCGGTAACGCCTATTGTGGCTTCATCGCCATCTACTTTGATCCACTCATCTTCTTTTGTATAGAGTAAGCCTGCAATAATGTTGGTCATTTTTATCTCCATGACGTGCAGTGCGAGTCAGTTCCCCTAACAAAAAGGGACACGCGCACATTATTTGTTTGTGCGGTGTCCCTGTCATTAACCTGAGAGATTCACGTCTATGACGCTTGCCCCGTCGGTGGCTGTCGGCCGTCAAAAAGCGGACAACACTTTCCAGAGTTACCTGTTCGGCCGATCCTTTTGCCTGAGAGTTTCGCATAGTTGCTTGCACCTTCGGCGATCATTTTAGAATGATTCTCTCTCGGCTGAACATCCATTTCGTTTATTGTTTCGAGTATAACATAGTTGCGAAGGGCGCAACATCGGTCATATTATCCAATCTCACGATGAGTCTAATTTTATTGACGCGCTGTCATTTATTCGTCACACTCACATACTAGCTATCAAGATCTTCGAAATGTAGTGTACAGGAAGTGACATAAATGAGTTGGTATAAAAACGGACTAAAACCAGATAGCCTATTTGAAACGATAGAACACCGACAAAATAGGCAATTTATCATCAGTTTGATCGTTTTTGACCTCTTTATTGTTTTGTTTGCTGTGTGGAAGTGGTTTGGTGATGCGGACTCTCTTTTTGCAATCGTTGTATTGATTTATTTGATGCTTAGTACTCCGATTGTTTGGTGGTATATATCAGGACAATTAGAACGCGCAGCCTCGAGTATGAATTTGTTTTTTCATGCAGTTCTTTTTTTTCATCTGCTATTTTTTGCACCATCTGGATTGGCATCTCCTACCTCTTTTTTCCTTTTTGCCCTCCTCCCATTCAGAATCCGCCATCTTAATCAGAGGCAGGTCTATATGCAAGTACTCACTTCTATTGTGGTACTCGTGCTGATCTTCATTGCCGAGCATAGTGGTTTCGCCTTGTATCGGCAATCGCCTCCTATGGAGCCTTTCCATTTTTTCCTTTTTCTTACGACGTATATGGTCACCGCGCTCAATTACGGCCGTATCCTCATTTTGCAAGGAGATGAGACGACAATAGCAAAACGCGAGATGCTTGAAGCGTATCAAACGATTTATGAACGGTTGCCAATTGGGGTTTATCGTTCCTCAGTCGATGGCAAACAGGTACGGGCGAACCGGACATTGGTTGAATTGAACGGCTATAAAACTGAACAGGAGCAGCTTGATGGCGTGAAAGATATAGCGCGTGAATGGTATGTTGATCCTCGGCGGCGTGATCAATTCAAGCAGATATTGGAAGAGAACGGTG
Source organism: uncultured Anaerolineae bacterium (assembly GCA_937949915.1). Lineage (GTDB taxonomy): Bacteria > Chloroflexota > Anaerolineae > Promineifilales > Promineifilaceae > CALECP01. The sequence continues at coordinate 6,307 of CALECP010000234.1, read as the reverse complement.
TCGTGTTTGGGTTTGAGTCGGAGATTTATCGACATAAATCCCGTGAGCGCATCTGGATTACAGAGACGGCGTATGCGGTGCGCGATGAAAGCGGTGCTATTCAATACTATGAAGGAACAGTACAAGATATTACTGAGCGTAAACAGGCAGAGGATGCAGAAAAGTTAGCTTCTGAAAAATTGCGATTGATCACCAGCAATTTGCCTGCATTGGCAATGTACATGGATGCGGAGACACACATCCAATTTGCAAGCAAACAATTTTTAACAGGGCTTGGGCAACCTTTGGAAGCCATTATCGGCCGAAAATTAAGTGATGTACTCGGCAATCTGGGGGATAAAGCCGCAAGAAACGCACGGATCGAGCGTGTGCTGCGTGGAGAAACATTTGAATTTGAAATGCCCCTTTTTAGCTTGAAGGAAGGGGAGAAGCGTTATGGATTCGGCCGCTATGTCCCCCATATTCACGATGATGAAATCATTGGATTTTATATTGCGATATTAGATATTACGAAAGAGAAGCAAGCGGAAGAGGCTATGCGCCAGGGGCAGAAAATGAAGAGCTTAGGCTTGCTTGCAGGCGGGATCGCGCATGACTTCAATAATTTGCTTGCTGTGATTATCGGACAAGTTTCACTTTTGATCATGAAAACGCCTGATGATGCTAAGCAACAAAAGAATTTGCGTCAAGTGGAAAAGGCGGCACAAAAAGCGGCCGAACTATGCCAGCAATTACTCGCTTATTCGGGGCATGGTCATATCGAAGAGACAACACTCGATATCAATCAAATGATCGCTGAGAATGTTCACTTGTTTGAGGTAGCGATGCCGCCCAATGTGACATTGCGACACTATTTGCAGGCTGATCTACCGTTGATCCGGGCCGATTCTACCCAGATTCAGCAGGTGGTCATGAATTTGATCATCAATGGTGCAGATGCGACAGACGGACATGGTGAGGTGATGGTACGTACCCAAACGCGCACGATTACGGGGGATGAAATACGCTTTTGGGCGTATACGCTGGCACCATTATCGCCGGGGGAGTATTTGTCTGTGACGGTGCAGGACAATGGTTCGGGAATTGATCCAGAGATGCTGCAACAGATATTTGACCCGTTTTTTTCGACGAAAGAGAGTGGGCATGGGCTGGGTTTATCGGCCGTGTTGGGCATCATTCGTGGGCATCAGGGCGGTTTACATGTCGATAGTCGGCCGGGTATCGGGTCAATGTTTGAAATTTTGTTCCCGCTTGTCGGTACGGCCGCGCTATCTGCATCATCAAGCCATTTGCCTACCGCACAAGTTGATTCAATTGCGACTACTGTTTTGGTGATAGATGACGATCCGGCCGTGCGCTCATCGATCTGCGATATGCTCACAAGCGGGGGGCATCACATTATTGCCGTTGATAACGGTGAAGATGGCATCAAACGTCTACAAATACTGCAAAAGAAGATAGGTTTGATCGTTTTAGACTTAACAATGCGTGGTTTGAGCGGCAAAGAAACATTGTTCCGCTTGCGTGCTATCGATCCAGACGTGCCGATTATTCTCTCCTCTGGCTACCATCGTTCTGATGCAGAAGACGACACAAACGACATTCGTGCCAACTCATTCCTGCAAAAACCATACGATGTCCAAACGCTGCTAGATACTGTGCAGAAACATAAGAGATAGAGAGGGAGATAGAGATAGAGAGAAGATGAGATCAAAAGTTCATGCTGACATAATCTTCTCTATCTCTATCTCAAAACTCTATCTCTTTGCTATCTCAAAACATCCAAAATCTCTTCACCATAGTTGCCGCGCCGCCAGGGGCCGAGCGAACTGATTTGCTCTAGGGCTTGCCATGTTTGGGGGTTTTCTTTGGCGATGTCCCACAAAATATCTTTGGGAACGACTACATCGGAAGCGACACCGCGCTGGATGGCACGTTCTTTGCGCCATTTTTGCAGCAACTCATACCGCTTGGTGATCTGTTCGGGCGGCCGAACACGTGGCGGCCGCTTGGGAATGTCGGCGCGGCTGCCCCGGGCAATCGCATTGAGAATGCCGCCACTATACCGTCGCGCTTGGCGGTCACTCATGCCAGGAATCCCGGTCAATTGGTTGATGTGACGAGGCTGATAGTCGGCGAGGGCAAGCAAAGAACGATTGCCCATAATTTTGAACGGCGGCTTGTCTTTGCGCCGCGCTTCATGGTCGCGGAAGATGTTGAGTTCGCGCAAAATAGCCTGACCGCGTGATGAGAGGTCTTTAACACCATTGATCGACCAAAAATTTTCAGGATCAAAATCGGTGTTGGGAATGCGGACACGGGCTTGTTCGGTAAACGTTTCGGCCGCCTCTTCTAGTCTTCCGGCCGCCTCTAGCTCAACTGTCAAATCATCGCGTAATTGCAATAAATAATGGGTGTCTGTCTGGGCATACGCCAATTGCGAACTGGAAAGCGGCCGTTCAGACCAATTAGCCCGTTGATGTTTTTTGCTGATTTCTAAGTCGTAATACATTTCCAGCACATTGGCTAGCCCGATCTTTTCGATGCCCAAAATCCGCACTGCCCACATCGTGTCAAACAGATTGTACAAATTCCACCCATGCGCCTTATTCATCAAGATCAAATCATATTCGCTGGCGTGCAGCACCTTCTCCACGGCCGCGTCCTCAATCAACTGCCCCAGCGGCCCCCACTCCAAATCAGCTTGCGGATCGATGATGTAATCTTGTGTGCGCGTCGAAATCTGGATCAAGCAAATAGATTCCCGATACGCATGAAGCCCATTCGACTCCAGATCGATAGCAAATTGCGGCACACTATAAAGCTCGTCCAAGCAATCGTACCAACGCTCGGTCGTATCGACGTAAATGTAAGGCTTTAACATAATGGGAAGTGTGGGAAGTGACGAGTGGCGAATGACGAGTGACGAGTGGGTGCGTTCCCGTTTGTCATTTGTATAAGGGTTTGTTTGAGTCGGTTGGTCTGGTTCATTTCCATTCGTCGTTCGTCACTCGTCGCTTGTTGCTCGTATGTCTTTGACCATCAGTTGAAGGGTGCGACGGCCGCGATATTCGTTGACCCCTACTGTGTACGCGATGTCGATGCGGCGCGGCATACAGGCTGCCCATCCCGCTTGTCGGAACGCAATCGTTTTGAAACCAACCGCGCCATCAGACACCTCCATTTGCAGATGAGAGCTATCCCGGCCGACCACACGCTTGTTCAGCACTTGTACGCCCCGGCTCATAAAAACGGGGGTTGGGTTTTTCTGTCCCGTTGGCTCTAGCTGTTTCAATTGCTCTAATAGCGCCCAATCGATCTCATCTAGCCCGATCTCTGCGTCGATGGCAAGTGTCGGCACCAGTTCGCGGTGGGTCAGCGCATCATCTGCGATCTCTTGCATCGCTTCCGTAAATGCGTCCAATTGATCATTGGCAATCGTGAATCCGGCCGCTTGCGAATGCCCCCCGTACCGCACCAGCATGTCAGATAGCTGGTCGAGCGCGTTGGTGATGTGAAACTCAGGAATCGAGCGGCACGATGCACGGCTTTCCGTTTCTCCGCGTTCGAGGACAATGCTCGGCCGATAATGCTTTTCTGTCAGCCGACTGGCAACAAGACCGACGACACCAGAGATAAATTGATCGTCGCTTGCAATCAAAACAGGCGCATCGAGATCAACGAGCGTTTCGGCACGGTCGCCCAGTTCTTGGGTCACTTTTTGGCGTTGCCGGTTCAGGTTTTCCAATTTGTCCGCATACACACGCGCTTGATTCGGGGCGTGACAGGCGAGCAAGCGGGCAGCATCGTAGGCGTGGGACAGTCGTCCGGCCGCGTTAATACGGGGAGCGAGTCCGAACGCGATAGATTCGGCCGAAATTTGCCCCGCTTTCATTTTCGATACGTCGATCAACGCGCTCACACCCGGCCGTAAATTGCGATTGAGTACCTGCAACCCATCGATCACCAGCCGCCGATTTTCGCCCAGTAACGGTACCATGTCGGCCACTGTCCCAATCGCCACCAAATCGAGCAGCGATTCTGTTTCAAGTTGCGATAATTCAGGTAACGAGCGATGGAGGGCTTGCGCCAATTTATAAGCGACCCCCACCCCGGCTAATTGTGTGTCTGGATAGGCAGAATCGGGGCGGTTTGGGTTGATGACGGCGATGGCAGGCGGCAATTCGCGGCCGAGGCTATGATGATCTGTCACGATCATATCGAGTCCGATCTCATTGGCGTGCGCCACCTCATCGACAGACCGAATACCGCAATCAACTGTGATCACCAGATCAACCTTTTTCTCTTCTTTCAGGTGTGTCAACGCCTGTTTATTCAGTCCGTACCCTTCGTCCACCCGGTCAGGAATATACGGCTGCGCTTGCTCGCGTCCCATGCCCAGCCCGCGCAACGCATGGGTGAGCAGTACTGTCGATGTCACCCCATCCGCATCGAAGTCGCCATAGACGGCGATCTGTTCACCATCGGCAATCGCTTGCGTGATCCGCGCCACCGCTTTGTCCATATCTGCCAACAAAAACGGATCGTCGGCCGCCAGATATTGCCCTTCTAGGAAAGCGTGAATCTGTGCCGCCTCTTTTAGGTCGCGGTTATGCAAAACCTGGAGCAGAATGGGTGGAATATCGGGAAATTGTTGCTGTTTAGCGGCGGAAAGCGCAGGAGAGATAAGCCACTGTTTGGCACGAATATCAGGTGGTCGAACTGTCATATAGTTGGGAATTGTATCATACAAAGGTGAGGTAGAAATTCTCGCACCTACCCACGCCCCTATACAGCCCTTACGCTATCAATTATCATGTGAGCATGGATAAAAACAGTCAGTATTACATCGAATTGGACGAGCAGTGGGGCGCACACACGTATCACCCGCTCGACGTGGTGATCGAACGGGCGCAAGGCGTATGGGTTTATGATGTCGATGGCAACAAATATCTCGACTGTTTAAGCGCATATTCGGCCGTCAATCAGGGACATTGCAACCCGGATATCATGGCGGCGATGACAGCGCAAATGCAACGGGTGACGCTCACCTCCCGTGCTTTTCGCAACGATCAAATGGGTGTCTTCCTAGCACAGCTTTGTCAACTAACTGGGTATGACAAAGCGTTGATGATGAATTCTGGCGCGGAGGCTGTAGAAACGGCGATCAAAATCACACGCAAATGGGGCTATCATGTGAAAGGTGTGCCAAAACACACGGCCGAAATCATCGTCTGTGGCGGGAACTTTCACGGCCGTACCACCACCATCATCAGCTTTTCCAGCGAAAAGAAGTACAAAGATGACTTTGGCCCGTTCACGCCCGGTTTTGTAACTGTGCCATTTGGGGATATTGACGCGCTCTCGACCGCTATCACCCCGCATACTGTTGGCTTTTTATTCGAGCCGATTCAAGGTGAAGGAGGCGTGATCGTGCCTAGCGACGGCTATTTGCAAGCCGCTTATGCACTATGCCAGCAGCACAACATTTTGTTTATGGCAGACGAGATTCAGACGGGCTTGGGGCGCACAGGCAAGCTATTTGCAGTTGATCATGAAGATATTCGAGCCGATGTGATGATCATTGGCAAGGCGTTGAGCGGTGGGTTTTATCCTGTCTCGGCCGTGCTATCCGATAACCCAATTTTGGGGCTTTTCCAGCCGGGCGATCATGGTAGCACGTATGGTGGCAATCCGTTGGCTTCGGCCGTTGGTGCGGCTGCGCTCAATGTGTTGGTCAACGATCAATTGGTGGAAAAATCGGCCGAACTGGGCGCATACTTCATGGGCAGGCTGCTACGCATCGAAAGCCCCTACGTCAAAGAAGTGCGCGGCAAAGGATTGCTGATCGGTGTGGAGTTACACGAACCTGCTAGACGCTTTTGCGAAGCGCTGCAACAGCGTGGCATATTGTGCAAAGAGACACATGAAAACGTGATGCGCTTCGCCCCGCCGCTCGTCATCACCCGTGATGAGATCGATTGGGTGTTGGGACATATTGAAGCTGTTTTAGCTCATTGACATCGTTCGGTAGTAGATTCTCTCATTGCTGTCAAGCAGTTGATGAGGGAATCTCAAATAAAGTCGCATCAAAATCAACATTGCGTGTGAAGAGCACATAGCACAAGATCAGAATTTTTCGTGCGGATGTGACGAGTGCAAGCCTCTTGGCTTTGCCACGGTTAACCAACCCTTGATAAAAGTACCGGTACCTGTTTAGAATTATGAGCAAGCAGCAGCCGAAAGGATAGAGTGTCCTTGTGCAAAGAAATCAAGCGACTTCTTCTCCCACGACAAAATGAGTGAT
>CALECP010000233.1 GCA_937949915.1 uncultured Anaerolineae bacterium | reverse complement strand
TTGCCGCCAGAGGGGGTGTCGTGGCTGGGGGAGTATAGTGAGGGGTGCAATCGCGCTTTTCGGGCGATTGAGGCGTTTTATGGCGGTTTGGCGGTGCAACGGGCGGCCGATATTCGGGGGTTGGTGACGGCCGCGTGTCCTGTGTGGCTGGATGAGACGTTGAGCCGGACGGCCGTGCGGGCGTTGCGTGGCACGGCGGGGGTGACGACGGTGCTGGTGGGGATGCGGCAACCGGGTTATGTGGATGATGTGATCGCGGGGCTGGGGCGGCCGATTGTAGCAGAGGAACGGGGCAAAGCGTGGGAAAAATTGGCGGCCGGGACGTACAATTTCGTATAGGTGACAGTTTCGTATATCTTACCAAGTCACAGAAAGTACATCAGCTTGAGTGATAGCAACATCTCTTGTAATAATATCAACTGTATTACCTCTATCCTGCAAATACAGCCCTGTGCTTACGATAAATCGATCATGCAATTCCGGGATTTTCATACCTTCGACGGTTAAACTTCGCTCAAAAATATCCCAGTTTAGTGACATGATTTCAATTCGCTCATCGGCCAATATATCCTGAAATAATTCTTCCACAGATGGAATGCCAATGCGTTTTTTTTCGATCAGAAAAGCAGCTTCCGCGACGGCTATGAGAGGCAGAACCATAAGCGTATCAGGATTACTCATAACTGTCTTCGCATTATCACCAAGTTTGCGATTTCCCTCAAGATACCAAACCAGAGCATGTGTATCGATAATATATTTATGCGTCATCGTATAGATCACTTGTTGGATGCCATTCAGCTATGGCAAAATCTTCTATTTCTGACATACGATTGTGGCGATATTTCCCGTACTCCAGCGCAACCGGCTTGTGTACGGGAAGGGGATGTAGAGATGCTGATACGCGCTGGATTAGCTTAATGCGGTACTCAGGTGGCAATTGATTTATTTGTGTCAGTAAACCTTCAAAAGTTTGCATAGTTGTTAACATAATTTAAGTCCTACAAAAATTAGGATAGCACAAAACGTGTCGTTAAGAGTAGTGCATTTGCAGCGATTTTGATTGAGCCGTGCGTTAAAGCCGCTTTTTTTCCTGACAAGTGCAGGATTCATTCCGTACTTTATAATACGGCCGAACAACAAACGCTATGACTCCCAAACAGACTCGCCGCCTCATGCGATCTTCGGTGATCGTGATCGCTTTTTTATCGCTGGAAAAGGTGGGTGGACTGGTGCGTGGGGTGGTGATGGCGGGGATTTTTGGGGCGGGGGCAGAGGCAGATGCGTTTTCGGCCGCCAATCAGCTACCGGAACTGCTGTATGCGATGCTGGCGGGGGGGGCGTTATCGGCCGCGTACATCCCCGTTTACTCTGGCTACCTGACACGCGGACAAGATGAAAAACGGGCGCATCTCTATCAAACAGTGATGACATTACTGATCGTTGTGTTGGGTGGGTTTTGTTTGGTAGGGGCCGTGATTGCGCCCTGGCTGGTGCGGGTGGTGCTGGTGCCAGATTTTGCCCCAGCAGTACAGGTGTTGACGGCGCAATATATGCGATTGGTGCTGCTCAGTTTTACGATGCAGGGGATCAGTGTGCTGGTGGGCAACACGCTGAACGCGCACCAACATTTTGCGTCGAGCGCGCTGGCCCCGGCCGGGCAGGATGTCGGCCGGATCGTCGGGTTGCTGGCATTTGTGCCACGCATCGGCGCGATTGGGGCGGGGTGGGGAGCTGTTTTGGGGACAGGGCTGCACTTTTTGGTACAAATTCCGGCCGCCATCTACTATAAATTGCGCTTTCGGCCGCGCCTGAACCTACGGCTGGACGGTGTGCGCGAAGTGCTGTGGCTGATGCTGCCCCGCATATTGACGATGGGGCTGGTACAAGCGGTCGATCTGGTGATCATTCGCCAAGCGTCCAGCTTCCCGGCCGGAAATGTGTCCGCCTATTTTTACGCCCAATTGATCGTGTTTATGCCGATTTCGTTTTTTGGTTGGAGCTTGGCGGGGGTGGTGTTTCCAACGATGGCAGAGCGATTTAACGCGGGGGACATCGTGGGGCTGAAACGGGTGGCGATGCGGATGTTGGGCGCGATTTGGTTTTTGTGTTTGCCGTCGGCCGTGGGGCTGGTGTTGCTCGGCCGTCAATTGGTTGCGCTTGTGTTGCAGCGGGGCGCGTTTGATGAGGCGGCGACGACATTGGTCTACGCCATTATCGTGATGATGAGTGCGAGAATCGTGATCGAGCCGACCGTTGATATGTTCGGCCGTCTTTTTTACGCCCAGCACAACACGCTACTGCCGATGGTGGCACAATGTGGCTGGGCGATCATGGCGATCACGCTGATCGGGTTGTTTATTCGGCCGTTGGGGGTGCAAGGGGTCGCGTTAGCAGGGACAATTGCGAGCGCGTTGCTGGCGGTGCTGCTCTATGCGCTCAATCGGCGGCAATTAGGCGCACTTTATGAGCATGAATGGCTGTCTGTGGCTTGGCGCTCTGGTGTGAGTACGGCCGGAATGGCAGTCGTCGTCATCTGGGTCAAGCAAACTGTCAGCAACCCCTGGCTAACGGTTGGTGTCGCTATCCCGGCGGCCGTGATCACCTATATCACCCTCTTTCTCCTCATTGGCGGCCATAAATTACTCAAAACCATGTGGCAATCCGCCAATTAAACACACCATCTTCTGCATAACGTAGCTATATCGTTGATTGCGCCCCAAACACACGCATTATAATAGAATCTGGAACACTTCCAGTAGTATATGTTCTATCAACCAAAAAATTAAATCAAAGGGGTTCAAAATGCTTATCCTCCAACGTAGAAATTTGTTTATCATTACCTGCTTAGGACTTGTTTTCATTTTGTCAAGTTGCACAGTAGCTGAAAACGAAATTGAACCACAAGCTGACACGACTGTATCAACAGTCGATAGAAATGAGTCATCAGATACGGCAATTGAAAATAACGAGACCCTCGCACATATATCAGCAATCGACTGGCCCATGGAAAATTGCAGCCTAGAAATCAAAGTAGAGACACCTCAACAAAGCTATAACAACGAGATACAAATATCTGAGCCAGAAATTGTATACACATACGACTCAGGATTTTATTTGGAGGAATGGCTACCTTCAGATCAAGAAGTATTAATCCGCCGCCCAGATGAAACAGGGCATTTCTTGGAGTCGATAGATGTGACAACTGGAGAAACGACGGTACATACAATCACCCAATCTTCACAACAGGTCATGTGGCATGCAAAAACAAACTCAATAGTGTACACAGACGTTCATTCACAAGCCGGGCAATTTGAACTCAAAATCGCTAACAATAAGTCAAGCATTATCCCACAATACCTATCATCCAAAGAATTTGATATAAATCCAATCAATCAGACATTAGTAGTTGGGAATCAAAGCGAAGATTCTGTGGTAATTTTAGATTTGGGAACTGGAGATTTTCAAGAAAATCACTCTGCCTTTAATCATACTTTTTATGCGTTTGATGAAGATCAAGTGAGGATTGTGCGATGGTCATCTGATGGCGCATTTTTAGCAGTGTATACTCAAAATAATTACCTATACCTCTTCGATACTGCACATCAAAAAATTTGTCGATATGACTTCCAGTCAATATATGATTCAAAGCTCATCAGCCCCTATCTATTTCAATTTACGCGCGGTGTTCAATGGCAACCTACGGGCGATAAATTGTTATTGCCTCTCTCTTTTGGCTCAGGTGGCCCCGGCAATTTATCGGATGAGATTATATTGTCAATTCTTGATATTAATGATGGAATACTGACAATTGTTAAATCCACAGATGCACAAACGAGAGAATGGGGGAATTATATTTCAGGTGCTTTATGGTCGCCCAATGGGACATATATTGTATTTATCGGAGACTTTCCACGAATAAAGTCTAGTTGGAAATTACATATTTATGATTTAGAAGCTAATCATATTATCGCGTCTTCTACCGATGCAACAGGAGTATCACATTTCTTTCATTCTCTAGCTTTATCAAACGACGGCACAAAACTAGCCCAACTATGCAAGGAAAGAGGAGGCATCATCACTCACATATGTCTTCGTGATATAGCATGGGATAATAACTGAGGAAGGAGTAAAGATGAGCAAGAAATGGTT
>CALECP010000232.1 GCA_937949915.1 uncultured Anaerolineae bacterium | reverse complement strand
GGGACACGATTCATCGTGTCCCTACGGGGTCAGAAGCCTTATTCTTCCATTTGGTCGATGAGCGCACGGCCGGACAACGCCAAATGAATATCGTCTAATTGCTGTGACACGACGGCCGAGGGCGCATCTGCCATCAAATCTTGTGCTTGCTGGTTCTTCGGAAACGCCATCACCTCACGGATATTCGGTTCACCCGTCATCAACGCCACGACGCGATCCAACCCAAACGCCATCCCGCCATGTGGCGGCGCACCATACTCAAACGCTTCGAGCATGTGTCCAAATTGGTCGTGTGCTTCTTCTTCGTCCATGCCGATCAGGTTCATAATGCCGTTTTGCAATTCGCGATTGTGAATCCGAATGCTGCCCCCCGCGATCTCAAAACCGTTGCAGATCAGGTCATACGCATCGGCCAGTACGTCGAGCGGTTTCTCTTTGAGCATCGGAATCTGCTCTTGCTTGGGCGATGTGAACATGTGGTGCATGGGGGTGGGGCGGCCGTTTGCCAGCTCTTCCTCAAACAATGGGAAATCCACAACCCAAGCCAGTGCCAGTTCATTCATATTTCGTAGACCGAGCTTTGCGCCCATGTGGCTACGCACTTCGCCCAGGGCGGTGTTGGCGCGGAAACGAGTGTCTGCCCCGAATACGATTGCGTCTCCCGCTTTGACTCCGGCACGGGCGAAGATGGCGGCCGATTCGGCCGTCAAGAATTTCGAGATACCACCTTTCGCATTGCCCTCTTCATCTGTCAGCATAAATGCCAACCCTTTTGCGCCCGCTTTTTTGGCAACCGCTTCCAAATCTGCCATATCTTTGCGACTGTAATGACCACATCCCGGCAACACAAGCGCCTTCACCATGCCGCCATTTTTGATAGTGCCAGAGAACACTTTGAAACCAGTGTCAGCCACCAAATCGCTCACATCAACCAGCTTCATGTCAAAACTGAGGTCAGGGCGGTCTGAGCCGTAGGTATCCATCGCTTCCCGATACGTCAGCACCGGAATATCACCCGCTTTCAATGGAATGATGCTGTGTGCGTTGATCATCTCTTTCGTCATTTGACTGAATAGCTCGATGATGTCTGCTTGCTCTACAAAGCTCATTTCTATATCTAACTGCGTAAATTCTGGCTGACGGTCTGAACGCTGATCTTCGTCCCGGAAGCAACGAGCCACCTGGAAATAACGCTCGATGCCACCGACCATCAACATCTGTTTGAGCTGCTGTGGGCTTTGGGGTAGTGCGTAAAATTTACCGGGATGCACACGGCTCGGTACGAGGTAGTCGCGTGCGCCTTCGGGGGTACTTTTGAATAAAATCGGCGTTTCGATCTCAAGGAAATCGCGGTCGCTCAAGAAGTTGCGAATAAAGTTGATGGTGTTGTGGCGCACCGTCAGATTGCGTTGCATTCTTTGGCGGCGCAAATCAAGATAGCGGTATTTGAGGCGCAATGCTTCGTCTTCGCCCCCTTCGCGGTCGATCAAAATGGGGGGTGTTTTCGCTTTGTTCAGAACGGTGATCGTTTGGACTGTGATCTCAACTTCGCCTGTGTCCAAATTGGGATTATTCATGCCTTCCAAACGGTTGTCTACTGTTCCTGTCACTTGTAGCACCCATTCGGAGCGGGCAGCGTCGGCCGTGTTGTACGCCGCATCGCCTGCTTTTTCTGCATCGATGACGATTTGGGTTAGTCCCCAACGGTCGCGCAAGTCGATGAAAATCACGCCACCCATGTCGCGGTAATTATTGACCCACCCCGCCAGTGTGACTGTTTCACCTACATTTTCGACCCGTAATTCACCACAGTTGTGCGTTTTCAGCATGATAACTCCCTTAAATAATATCTCAACAAAAAATTGAATTGGATGGGGATTGTAACATGGGGGTCAAATAGCGACTAGACAGTCTGCTTTTTCGTAGAGGCGTTTCGAGAAACACCCTGAAACACCGAAAAACGGTGTAGAGAAATGAAAAATTAAGGAGGTGTTGCGACCCTAGAAAGTCTGCCCTACACTCCTTTTTGCGCTTTTTCGCGTGGAAAATTATGGACAAAAAACATTTTCGCCCTCTGCTTTTGTGTGTTCTGTTGACCATTTTTGGGGCTGTCGGTTGTGATGGCGCAATCCCCACACCGGTCACTGTGACTGAAGTGATCACGTTTGATGATGGTGAAACAGTCATCATCACCCGCGTCTTTACGCCAGAGCCAACGAGAGAGCTACCCACCCCTATCGCCACCATTTTTGTGCCAGAGCCGCAAGTCCAGCTCGATGTAGGCGTGGTACAAACTATCGGCCCATTCGATCCGCAATTGCGCTTTAACGATACAACGGACGACTTGATCGAAAATTTGTATATCGGGCTGACACAGCTTGACCCCAATACGCAAACAGTGCGGCCGGAATTTGCTATCGCGTGGGAGCCGAAAAATGATGGACAACGCTGGACGTTCACATTGCGCGAAGATGTGAACTGGGTACAAGCAAGCAAACCAAGCGGCTCATTTTTCTCGCGTGAAGATGAGACAGACGAAGTGCCATTAGCCGTTGTCGATGTGGTGCGGCGCGTGACGGCACAAGATGTAGTGGCGGCCGTGCGGCGCACGTGCGACCCGCGCACGGCCGCGGCCGATGTGTTTGTCCTCTTCATCATCGAAGGGTGCGAGGCTGTTAATGGGCTGCTGCAAGTGACAGATGCTGATCTTGCCCAGATCGGCGTTCGTGCCATCAGTGGCAATCAGATTGAATTTAAGCTGACACGTCCGGCCGCTTGGTTTCCGGCCGTTACCACCCTCCCCGCTTTCTATCCCATCCCCAGCGAACGGATCGCCGACGACACTCTCGACTGGCTCGACCCCGAAGATTTTGTCTCAAGCGGCACATTTGTCCTCAGCCCCTTTGGCAATCCCGAACTTGAATTGGCTCCCCTCTCTATTTTGCAAGCCAACCCGCTCTGGCCGGTGAGCAACAACGCCTGCAACCGTCTGCAAGACGACCAGCAGCTAGACAAGCAGATCGAAATGGTCAACATTTATCAATTTCAGTCGTCGCTCGATGCGCTGGCGATATGGGAAGATGCGGGACTGGACGTGATGCCGTTGCCCGATGCGGCCGCGCCCCGCTACATCAATAGTTTGTCCGCGCCACCGCTTGTGACCAACGAAGAAGTGTTCTATCTCGGCTTTAATTTCGATAGCCCCCGTTTCAATACGCCTGAAATCCGCCGTGCCTTTAGTGCCGCCATCGACCGCGAACAGTTGATAGAAGAAGTGTATGGGATGGCAGGGCGGCCGATGGGACATTTCACGCCGCCCGGTGTGGTACACGCGCCCCCCATCGACCAAGTAGGCATCGGCTATAGCCCCGATTACGCGCTGCAACAACTGTTTCTCAGTGGGTACGGCGCGTGTCCGTTGATGGGCGACATCAACTACATGATCAGCGCGTCTGACCTTGCGCTGCAACATGCGGAAACGTTGATCGATATGTGGGTGGATGAATTGGGCTGCTTGGCCAATCAATTCAAGATTGAGCAGGTGCAGTTTGGGACGCTATTGGCCAATACACGAGCGACCAGTGAGGCAGCACGGCCGGACATCTTTGATCTCGGTTGGGCATCGTTTTACCCAGACGCACACAATTGGTTCGAGCCGGTCTTGCATTGCGAGATGGGCGATAATCGGCCGAATCGCGCCTGTTCTGAGGTCGATACTATTTTGAGCAATGCGGCCGTGACCTTAGACGGAGACGAACGCACCCAACTGTATCGCCAAGCAGAAAATCTCTTCTTTGGCGATGGTGGCAGCTACCCGATTGCCCCGCTCTATGTGCGCGGCAACTATCGCCTTACCCAAGACTGGATCACCCAATCGCCCACTGCCTACACAGGCGGCACACAGTTCGATAATTGGTGCATCAATCAAGATTTGAAAGACCTAGAGCGCAGTCAATAATCAGGCAAAAGATAAATAGTGACGGCCGCCATACCCAACAGAGCAATCAGTCCCATCGCTAACATCGGGAGCTGGGCTGTTTGCGTTTGTAGCGTGGTTGCTAATGGCGTGGCGACACAATCGGCCGAGGCAAAGGCGAGATCGTCCCCGGCGGCCGTGTCGGCCGCTTGGCTACTCACATCAATTGTCGCTAGCTGATGATAGCCTGTTGCCGTATCATAAATGCCGTCATTGGCTAACTGAATGGCGTAAGCAGGGCGCGGCCGTAGCGTCGGCTCTGGGTCGGGCAAATGGAGCAGCAGATCATAGCTGCCTTCTGGCACACAGGTGGGAATGGTAATGGCGTGTGCCAGCGCGATCTCACCATCGGGCAACCACATACGGGGGTCTTCTGGTAGATCGACACTATATCTATTGTTTTCGTCTTGCAAAACGAGAGAGACAGCGCGGGGATTGATGGGGGCGGCATACCCATCATTGACAAGCGAAAGGGCGAACTGCACGGCCGCACCGGGACGCACGGCCGTATCAAAAGTGCCTTCTGTCAGCCGCAAACGATACCCCAGTGCGTTCTCGATGGCATCGAAGCAGCCGCCTGTACGCCAGCTATTTAGCACATCGGGCGAATAGCCGATATTGAGATAGGTGTAATGAAAGAGGGCGAGTTCGGCCGCGGCCGTGGCACAGTCGGAGCGTGGCGGATTGAAGTTGCACGATTCGCCGCCCATCGGCATGTAGCGCGTTTCCTGCGCGTAAAATGCTTTGTCCTGCGCCAAATTATCGCCGTCAAATGTGCCGTAATCGGTGTCGCTGGCAAGGAAACAATCGTTGTGATACCCGATGCGAGCGAGGGGATTATCGGTGAAGGCGGCGGCCGAGTCTAATGGCTGGTCAAGCGTTGTGCCTGTCATTTGCCGCTTGACGGCCGCATAGCGCACTTGTGCCATCCGCGAGACAGGTAGCGCGTCCAGTTGGCGGGTCAGCACATCCCCGCGATGGGCGTATTGCGCGGCCGAAATGGTGTATGGCACGGCCGGATCATCGACAAAATGATCGGTGTAATACCATTCGCCCCAAATGCCGATAAAGCCCGCCTGCCACACTGCGATCACGTCGCTGTGTGCTTGGATCAATGGCTCTAATTGGTCGATGTGACCCAAAATAGTCGCTTTGTCTGCATCACCATACGGGGGATCAGGTTCGCCGTTGCCAGAGGTGTCGGCCGAGGGCGTGTATGTGTACGCAAAGCGCAAAACGCATTTCAGTCCGGCATCGCGCACCACGTTCAGGTTGTCGGTAATCGTTTGCAAAAAACCGTCGCTGATCGGGCTATCGACAAAAGTATCTAGCACAAACAAGCAGTAGATGAGCGTGATGTTTTCGTCGGTGCGCCAACTGGTGAGATAGCCCGTGTCCCACACAAAGGGGTTGCTTGCGTCGATTTGCTCGTATTTATAAAAGCCGCGCTCTGGGTTGGCGAGGGGCGCGGCCGATGGCGTGTAGGTGACGGTGGTGGTTTGGGCTGCGGCCGTCGTGGGCAGCAGCAGTAGGACAAAGCAAAAGAGGCAAATCGTTGTGCGCTTCATGGTGGGTTAATTGGCTATCACAATCGGCAAAAATTGGACGGCACAATAAATATCTGAGCCTATTTGAGTCGGAGTACCATCGTATGTGCCGCCGTTGGCGTGTTCACATAATTTGCGGTTGAAGTACGTTTTGGTGTCGGCCGCTATATCGGGAAAGTCGGCATCGCTCATCGTCTGGCCGAGGGTGAGGCGCATCAAATTGTGCATGAGATAGCGGCCGGTTGCATGATCCATGTGCAAACCATCACGATAAAAGTCGCTCAAATCAGCAAAGGGCGCATTGCCATTTTCAATGTCATGGTAAATGCGGTCGATGAGATCAATCGCATTGGTTGATATGATCTCATGTTCCGGTTGTAACACGTGCAGGGCGGCCGTCAGATCATCAAAATAGGCGCGTGAGTGCTCCATTTGATCGTCTATATTGCTGGCATGATACGCTGTTTCATGCGTTGCTGGGCCGCTCCAAC
>CALECP010000231.1 GCA_937949915.1 uncultured Anaerolineae bacterium | reverse complement strand
TTCGCCTTGCGTGAAGTAGCTGATCAAGCCGAGCGCGGCATAGCTTTTGCGAATGATCTGCTCTAGCCCGCTCTCGTCTGCGCCCGACATTTCGAGAAACTCCAACCGCTCCTCCTCAGACAAGCCAGCCATATCTTCCTCTAGCTTGGCGCACAGCTTCACCACTTCCGCCCCTTGCTCCAGCGCGATTGTCCGCACGGCCGCCACATAATCATTGTCTTCAGCCAGCCCATCCTCATCGACATTGGCGGCAAAAATCACTTTCTTGGCGGTGATCGGCCGTAGATCATGAATCAATTCAGCATACGCTTCGCTCTCATCATCCTCAAACGTCAAAATTGGCTCACCCTCTTCTAAGTGCGCCAAAATCTCTTGAGCCAACGTCAACTGATCGGCCAATGTTTTATCGCCCCGCACCTGCCGCGTCAGCCGCTCAACTTTGCGCTCGAACTGCTGCATGTCGGCGATAATTAACTCCGTATTGATCACGTCGATGTCAGCACGCGGATCAGGTGTTTCGCTCACATGTAGCACGTTTTCGTCATCAAAACAGCGCACCACATGCACAATCGCGTCTGTGTCACGGATGTTAGCCAGAAATTGGTTGCCCAACCCCTCGCCCTGACTAGCTCCTTTAACCAACCCGGCGATGTCTACAAACTCAATTGTCGCGTACAGTGTGTTTTGCGGATTGGCGATTTCCACCAACTGATCAACCCGTTTGTCTGGAACGGTGACGATGGCGGTATTTGGTTCGATGGTGGCAAATGGATAGTTTGCCGCCAGTGCATTTTGCTCTTTGGTGAGCGCGTTAAATGTGGTGCTTTTGCCCACGTTGGGGAGTCCGACAATGCCGATACTGAGTGCCATGAGTGAATAGAGTCCTGTTTTAGATAGAGTTTTGAGCCAGAGATAGAGAAAGATTGGGTTAGGCATCGCGTTTTCGATAATGCGCTTCTTTCTGTTTCTCGTCTCTATTTTTAGATAGAGTTTTGAGCTAGAGATAGAGAAAATTGGATTGAGCATAGTGTTTTGACTACTGCGCTCCTCTCTATCTCTTGTCTCTATCTCTATCTTCCCCCGATTGTATCAGAATTTAATCGCGGGGAATGCGTATCGATCTATTGGGTGTGGGGTTGGTATAATCTGGGGGACGGTTGGAAGGTTAAGAAAGTTAAGACAGTTAAAACAGTTAAAAGTTGAAGGTTTTGAAGTATGGCTATAATTCCGGCACGGCTGCTCAAGCGGCTTTATACACGTGGCAGTTTGCAGAACACCGATAATGGTGTGCAGTTTGCGATCAAAAATCGTTTGAGCGATGCTCATGTGACTGGCGTGGAGAAGATCGAGGTGGCAGGCGTAGAGATTCCGTTTGAGGCGGTGCGCTTGCGGATGGGTGAGGAGGAGATGGCGGTCAATGATATAACGGCCGAGCATCCCATGAACTTCCCCCTGCGCTCCACCATTGAGATCGATGCGGTGTGCGATAAGCTCCCGGAAGGCAAGCACCCGATTGAGATATTTGTGCGAACAAAGCCGTTCGGCCGTCTCAAAATTAAAGTAGATGACGAGCTAAACGCGGCCGGGCATGTCAACGGTCAAGTCGATGGCGCATTTCCCAGCAACCGTATTCCACGCGATAGCGAAGATGATCTTTCGGCCGATGCCATCGTCGCACGGCAGCAGTTCGTGCAATCGTACACTGGGGCCACACTCGATCATGTCACCCAATACAGCGTTGACCCCCACACACTAAATGGCAACATCGAACATTTTACTGGCGTGGCGCAAATCCCCATCGGGCTGGCAGGGCCGCTAACTGTCAATGGCGAACATGCGAAAGGCGACTTCTTGATCCCGCTTGCCACAACCGAAGGCACATTGGTCGCTTCCTACAATCGGGGCATCAAAATGCTCAATATGTCGGGCGGCGCAATCTCTACAGTGGTGCATGATGCCATGCAGCGTGCGCCTGTTTTTGTGTTTGACGATGCGCGTGCCTCCCGTGACTTTATTACGTGGATCAACGCGCACATGGGGTCGATTCGGCAAGAAGCAGAGTTGACTTCGAGCGTCGCCATTTTGCAATACATCGATCCGTATTTGGCGAACAAGTTTGCGTTTTTGCGCTTCAATTTTTCAACGGGGGACGCGGCCGGACAAAACATGGTGGGCAAAGCGACCTTTGCAGCGTGTCAATGGATCATGACCAACTACAAAAATGCTGATAAGCCGATCCGCCACTTTTACCTAGAATCGAACTTTGCGACAGACAAAAAAGCGTCGCAAGTTAACGTGATGCGGACGCGGGGCAAGCGGGTAACGGCCGAAGCAACCGTCCCCCGCGATGTGCTGGAAGAAGTGATGCGTGTCACACCAGAATCACTCGTCTATCATTCGATGGTTGCCAATGTAGGCGCGTTTTTGAGTGGGGCGAATAACAATGGGTTGCACTCGGCAAACGGCATCACCGCCATGTTTATCGCCACCGGGCAAGACGTGGCAAACGTAGCTGAATCATCGGCCGCCGTCATTTTTGCCGAAGTAGACGCAAACGGCGATCTCTACATTTCGATCACCATTCCCTCCCTGATCGTCGCCACATATGGCGGTGGCACCGGGCTGGCAACGCAAAACGAATGCTTGCAAATGCTCGATTGTGTGGGCAAAGGCAAGGTCAACAAATTCGCCGAAATCGTAGCCGGGGTTGTCCTCGCGGGTGAGGTGTCGCTGGCGGCCGCTATTTCATCCTC
>CALECP010000230.1 GCA_937949915.1 uncultured Anaerolineae bacterium | reverse complement strand
AATGCACTGCAAGAGGTTGCGGCCTTGCTTGCTGATAGTGATGCGGTTGCTGATGCGTACCGTATGCAAACCTTTCTTGGTGATACATGGCGTTCGCTCAATTTGTACCCAGAGGCGTTGCAAGCGTATCGTCAGGCGGAAACAGGCTTACGGGCAAGCGGGATCGCGCATCAATTGGGGCTGACTTTGCGCGGTATGGGGATTGTGCTGGCGCGGACTGGGCTGCACGAAAAAGCGATTGCTGCATTGGAAGAAGCGATCACGCATTTTGAGCAGGTGGGCAATCAATCGCAGGTTGCGACAACGTTGATCGAACTGAGTACGATGCAGTTGGCGCAAGGTGATTTGCGATCGGCCTCTGATAATCTGACTCGTGCGGAACAATTAACGGAAGCGAATACACCGCTTGACATGCTGGCGATTCGCTTGGCGCAGGTCGATGTGGCGTTGGCGGCCGAATCTGTTTCTGACGCGGCCGTGCATTTGACGGCCGCTCAATCGCTTGCCGAACAAATCGGTATTCCTTATCTCACCTATCGAGTTGCGTATCGGCGCGGCCGGATAGCGCAGCGCACTGGCGATGTGACGGCCGCTATCAGCGCGTATGAAAGGGCTATCACTCTGATCGAAGAGATGCGTGTCACGCTGCCCAGCGATGCGATGCGCTCTGCCTTTTTGGATGACAAGCTCGCGCCCTGGAATGATTTGATCGATCTTTATTTATCGTTGGGGGATGAAGCCAGCTTGCAAAAAGCGTTCGCGCTGGTTGACCAGGCCCGGGCGCGATCATTGGTCGATATGATGGTTGGCTCTGTGGATCGTCAGCTCGAAAGCGGTTTGTCGGCCGCCGATGCCCAGACGTTGCAAGCGTTGCAGGCGCAACTGAATGCGATCTATAACGATTTGTTTGACCCGAATAGCGAGCAGCGTGGTGCATTTAATACGATGCGCGAACGAGCGATCAAGATCGAACATGCGATCAAGCAAATTCGCCACCGGGCGGCCGCTGCCCAGTCACCACTGGCGGCCGCGTTGCCGTTTGCCTCGCTCTCCGAGCAGTTGCCCACTGACTTGCCGATTTTAGCTTGGCATACGCAGGGCGATGAAATTATGGCGTTTATTTATCAAGATGGGGCGTTGACTATCAAGCGGCATGTGACAACGATCAGCACCATCACGCCGTTGCTGGCAAAAATGAACTCTCACTGGAATCGAATGCGGGCGGGGCAACAATTTGCCACACGTCACCACGGCCGTCTTTTGCAAACGGCGCAGCGCATTTTGCACCAATTACATGACGCTTTGATCGCGCCTTTACAAACTGCTTTGCCCACGACGGGCGATCTTGTGATCATCCCGCACCACCTTTTGCATCATGTCCCGTTCCATGCGCTGTACGATGGCGCGGCGTATTTGCTGGATCGCCTGACGATTTCTTACGCGCCCAGTGTCAGTGTGTTTGCTTTGTGCCAACAACGGGAGACGGCCGCTATTGAACAATCATTGGTGGTCGGTGTCAGCGATCCGTCGCTGGTGTATGTGAAACAGGAAATGAACGCGATTCGGCCGATGTTGCCGCGCCCTGTTTCGTTGTTGGATGAGGCGGCGACACATGCCCAACTGAATGAACGATTGCCACAAACTGATTTGCTGCATATCGCCAGCCATGCGCTGTTTCGGTCAGACAATCCCCGCTTTTCGGCCGTGCGGCTGCATGATAGCTGGATGACGGCGCGAGACATCAGCGAATGGCAAGATGCACCCATTCATGTGACGTTGAGCGCGTGTGAGTCGGGTCGATCTGTGGTGATGGGCGGTGACGAAACGATTGGGCTGACCCGTGCTTTTCTCAGTGCTGGTACACAGTCGCTAGTGGTCAGTCTGTGGCTGGTGCAAGATGAAACGGCCGCCCATCTCATGCCTGTCTATTACCAATCTCTACAAACGGCCGGATCGGCCGCTGCCCTGCAAGCTGCTCAAATTAAAACGAGAGAACAATACCCCCACCCCTGGTTCTGGGCTTCTTTTATTGCCGTCGGCAAGCGCAAACCATCTGTACCATCTGTATAAGAAGAGAGGATAAACGATGTCTCACCGAATTTATATCTACTTGATCCCCCTTGTTTTATTGCTTTTACCGTTCACTGCCTCCGCACAGGGTGATCCACCTATTGACGATTGCCAAAATAACCCCAATTGCCTGACCCTTGCGGAATGGTGCGAAATCGGTGGATTAGATTGCAGCTTTACCGACTATGCAAGCGATATTTTAGATAATCATATCTACGAATTTGATTGTAGAGGTGATTGTGCTTTGGACGATATATGTGACCAGATTAGAGATGATTGCCGTTGGCTACGTGAGTTAATAGACCCAGACCCAGAACAGCCGCAAGGCTGCCACAATGGGCAATGCCCTGAGTTCGACTGTGATCGAGCCGATCACCACGAATGCAATTTGTTTGACTTCGATAATTTTGATTGGTCAGATGAAGATCATGATGACATTTGGTATCACGCTGACCAATTAATTGTTAAATTCGATCCGTATTACGCTGATATGATGGCGCAAATCGTAGCTGACTTTAACGATGATTATGGAACAGAAACGATTGAGGCGTTGCTGCCTAGCGAACACATTTATTTACTTCGTACCACAGAAGATTCATGGGCGGTCGATTACACGATGAACGATGATCAACGGGTGATCTATGCCGAACCGAACATCGCGGGGGAAGTGCCGACGGCGCAACGGGGTTTTTCTGTTTGGGCATGGGGAGAAGCGGAGACAGATGCAGTTTTGTCCACCGAACGGTATGCGCTCGATATGCTCAACATTCCGTATATTCATGATACGCAGGGCATCAAGGGAGATGAAATTATCGTTGCCATTATCGACACTGGGATTGTGACGACGCATCAATGGTTTGATGGGCAGCTATTGCCCGGTTACGATTTTATCGACGATGACGACATGCCGTATGATGAGCAGGTGGGGGCAGACTCGAACCAGAACGGCACGGCCGACGAGCTATACGGACATGGCACACATGTGGCGGGTATCGTGCATCAGGTAGCCCCTCACGCCAAAATTATGCCGTTGCGCGTTTTAGATTCGGACGGAATCGGCAATGTGGCGTTGGTGGCAGAAGCGATTCGCTATGCGGCCGTCAATGGGGCGGACGTGATCAATCTTAGCCTGGGAACAACGTATCCATCTCGCTTGCTGGCCGATGCGTTGGATGAAGTGATGTATGGCGAAAGTTGGTTTGAGGATGAGTGGCTAGAGCCGATGTATCATGATAATGATCATGATACGTGGTCACATCATTTTCCCGCATCAGAGACATTTGTCGGCCGTACTGGGATCACCATTGTGGCCGCGGCCGGAAATGTAGATGAAAATGGGGAAAGCGAAGTGAACTTCCCGGCCGCCTTTATGGGGGTGATCGGTGTCACTTCTGTCGATCAAAATGCGGAACGACCCAGCACAGCCAATCACGGCGATTGGGTTTCGCTGGCCGCACCGGGCGAAGCGATCTTTAGCGCGATTCCTGACAATTCGTTTGCAGTGTGGAGCGGTACATCGATGGCTTCTCCGTTTGTAGCCGGTGTGGCGGCGCTGATGTATTCGGCCGATACAACTGATCTGCATGAACCGAATAACATGTTTGCGGGATGGGATCACACTGAAGATGTTGATTTCTTGATCCGGGCTTCGTCCACAGAAATAGCAGATGTTGAACCGCTTAACCTTGTTGATCCGATGAGCGCATTGACGATGATCACAGGCAATATCCCCACGGCCGTCACATTGCAAAGCAGCACCGCCAGCCTGACACTTTATACCGCGTTGATCGCTTTTGGCACGCTTGCACTTGCGGCCGTGACAGCGCAAAGCAAGCGACTGTCACGCTTGCGCTGATGTAGTAGAAGTAGTAGAAGGGGCAACTGTTCCCCCACGCCATCCCTGCACGTGATGACGGCCGTTTTACGATTCAAAAACGGCCGATTTTGCCCCAAAACCGCCTAATGTTGACTATCACAACAATTCATTGACATCTGCCCCAAACGCTGTTACTATTCGTACTGTTGTACTGTCCCGCACATGGAACACAACATTATGAGTAAAAATTCACTAATAGATAACTACGCAGGCGTAGAAGCTGTTGCAGAACGGTTACGGATTCATCCCGAATCGGTAAGACGTTTAATCCGTCAGGGTAAATTACCCGCCATTAAATTTGGTAACAAATGGTTGGTGGAAAAAGTCGTGCTGGAGCAATATGCCAGCCATTACGACCCGCGCCCTGGCAATAAAGCAACATTGCTGTAGCCTGTCTGTCAATTGCATAAACTCGAACGGCCGTACACATACATAGCCGTTCATTAATAGCCAATGGGATTTGATGATGCACGGAACATCTCGCCTTGAACAATTTGCAAAAATCTGCGTGATCGGTGTCGGTGGCGGCGGAGGCAATGCGGTTAACCGTATGGTCGAAGCCAATGTCTCTGGTGTTGAGTTTGTCGCAGTCAATACCGATTCACAAGCGTTGCTGATGTCGCAGGCGCGGACACGTGTACAGATCGGCGAGCGTGTGACACGTGGATTGGGTGCAGGCGGTAATCCAGAGATGGGCGAAAAAGCGGCCGAAGAATCGGCGGCCGAACTTGCCAAGATCGTCGAAGGGGCAGACATGGTGTTTGTCACGGCCGGAATGGGCGGTGGCACAGGGACAGGCGCGGCCGCAAAGGTAGCCCAGCTTGCCAAAAGCACTGGCGCACTGACCATCGGTGTTGTTACCAAGCCGTTTATGTTTGAGGGAGCGCGTCGTGCCAAATCGGCCGAAATCGGTCTCGCCAATCTCAAAGAAAACGTAGACACCTTGATCGTCATTCCCAATGATCGCTTGCTCGAAATGGCAGATCGACGCATTTCACTTGATCAATCGTTCCGCATGGCGGACGACATTTTGCGCCAGGGCATTCAGGGTATCAGTGAATTGATTACGGTACCGGGCTTGATCAATCTCGACTTTGCCGACGTGCGAACCATTATGTCATCGGGCGGGGCAGCACTGATGGCGGTGGGCGAAGGACGTGGCGAAGACCGGGCGCGTGAAGCGGCCGAAGCAGCCATTAGCAACCGTTTGCTCGATGTGAGCATCGACGGAGCGCGGGGCATTTTGTTCAATGTCACGGCCGGACGTGATCTCAGCTTGTTTGAGGTCAATCAGGCGGCCGCGATTGTGCGCGAAACAGCCCACCCAGATGCCAATGTGATCTTTGGTGCTGTTATCGACGACAGCTTGCAAGACGAATTGCGGATCACCGTGATAGCGACCGGATTTGAAGATCAACCACGTCGCCAATCGTTTGCAGCACGGCCGCGTACCAGCAACAACACAGCATCAAATGACAATCGCACCCGTGTGCAAGTACAAGCACGGCCGATGCCACAACCACCGCGCCCCGAAGACCGCACCAAGCAAGATGAAAAACAGGATGCGGAAGCCGTTAGCCCCAACTTGGACAACGTGAACATCCCCGCTTTCCTCCGTAGACGTTGAAATAGACGCTCAAATCAAACATTTTTCTTCCCTTGTCTGTGTAAAAATCCCTTTGTATATGTGCAGAGGGATTTTTTTTGTTCCCATTTTTAGTACAATCGCTGGGTGAATACAGAACAACCCACTACCCACACCACCCTTGTCTACAAACTCGCGCTGCCTATTCTCGTCATCGACCAGATCAGCAAATGGCTGATCCTGCAAAATATGCCCCTGAATACGCAGCACATTTTTCCGTCGCTCGATCCTTGGTTTAAGCTGACGCACGTTGCCAATACCGGCTCTGTGTTTGGGCTGTTTCCCGATACGCGCTGGCTTTTTACCGTGCTGGCGTTCGTGGTTACGGCCGGGATGATCTGGTTCAATCAAACGCTGCAAACATCGTATAAATTGCCCCGTGTCGCGCTGGGCTTGATCTTGGGCGGGGCGATTGGCAACTTGATAGACCGCATCTGGCTGGGGCATGTGACTGACTTTCTCGACTTTGATCTTAGTTCGATTTTGCCGTTTCGTTGGGCTGATTGGTATGTGTTCAATGTGGCGGATATGGCGGTGGTGAGCGGAGCGATTATCTTAGGATATTTGTCGCTGTTTGCGGCGCATAAGCTGGATGAGGAAGTGGATAGAGATAGAGACGAGAG
>CALECP010000229.1 GCA_937949915.1 uncultured Anaerolineae bacterium | reverse complement strand
TAATCATTTGTCTGATGGCGCTGTGTGTACTGCCATTGATGGCAACCACGCCTGCATTGGCACAAACGGATTGCCCTGCTAATCCAGGTGCAGGGATTCCGAATACGCATGAGCTAGAGGAGACAGCCAATTTTTGTATTTACTATGAGGAAGACAATGCTTTGCTGACGCAGACGGTGATCGACAATACGGCCGTATACGTTGAAGAAGTGTACGAGTTATTTGACATCACCTACGCCTTCCGCGCCCCCTATGTCCACAATGGGTTCACCAAAATGTATATGCACATCGTGGAAAATGACGGTGCGTGTAATGGCGCGGTCAACGACACAAACGCCTTTACGGTGTTTAGTGGTTGCCGGAATAGTGCGAACGTGGGAGCAGACATTGAGCCGGTATGGGAACAGGTGACAGCGCACGAAATTTTCCATCGGGTGCAAATCGGGTATGACAATTTCTCTGAAGATGGCGATGGGCTAGATGCGCTGTGGTTTTATGAAGGATCGGCCCGCATGATTCAAGATGTGCTGTCTACGGCCGACGACAATTGGGCGAACTGGGCGAATGTAGGCTATTCGTTTATTTCAGAGGCGCAAGATTATCTCGCCAATACAGATGAAGACGTGACCAGTTCTGGTATGCGTTACGAGTCAGCGTTGTGGTGGAAGTATTTCACAGAGCAGTATGGCAGCACGGCGAGTGAGCCGGGGCTGGGCATCGACGCGATGGTGCAGCTATGGGAATCGGCCGAGACGCTGAATGATGTGGCGGCCGTCAACAATGCGCTCTCTGCATTAGGCGCAGGCACGACGTTTGACAATGCGTTCCAAGATTTCGCGGCGGCCGTGTATGCAAAAGACCTGACAGGCGCACCAAGCGAATACAACTTCATCGACGAAGAACAGGCGGGCAGTCCGGGCAGCTACGGGCCACCAACTATCAACCAAGGCGGGGCTGTTCCTTCTGTTTCAGTCGCCAATAGTTTTGGCTGGACAAATATCAGCATCGACCGCTACGGAGCCGTTTACTATCGCGCAGAGATCGACCATACTGATTGCCCTGTTGTGACAGCCAGCTTCGACCAAGATTCGGGCAGCACTGAGTTCTACCACATCATCACCGAGGACAATGGCGACTATGTAGAGATACGGACAGGCAACGGTTCTAGCTGGTCGCAAAGTTTTATTGCAGATGACATTTCGCACATTGTTGCTGTCGCAGGTTCAGGGAGCTTGGATACGCAGGTGGACATCGAATTTTCGTGTGCTGTGCCGTTTATCGACGTGGTGATGCCGAATGACCAAGCGACGGCGTATGTGGGGCCGTCTGCTGGACCGGGCAAATTCTTGGCGCAGGTGTTTGTGTATGCGGGTCTCGATGCGCCAGTAGTGGCGGGGTTAAGCGCAACTGATTTTGAGGTAGAGGTGAATGGTGTGGATGCGGCCGTGACGGCCGGTGGGTTCATTCAGGAGCAATACTGGCTATTAGTCCAGGCACCCAACCAAGGGGCAGATGGTGTTTATGACCTGACTGTATCGCTCGAAGATTCGGGCGGGGCTGTCATCTCGTCCGACACCAATGCAAGCAGCATCAATTACAGCCCAGACAACGTAGACTATGCGGTGGTGATCGATAAATCGGGGTCGATGGCGAGTAACGACAAAATGCAAGCGGCGATAGATGCGGCCGTGATGTATGTCGATATGACACGCAACTTCGATGGCTTGTCTGTTGTGCCGTATGATGGCGATGTTGATTTGACCGAGGTATTCCCGATGCAGGATGTTGATTTTGCGGCGCGGGGCGATGCGAAAAGCAACTACATCGAAAATCTCGTTCCGGCCGGGCTGACCAGTATCGGCGATGGTCTAAACGAAGCGACCAACCAAGCGGCCGCCAGCCCGACAGGGAATACCACTTGCTCCTTTATCTTGCTCTCCGATGGAATTGAGACAGAAGGCGACTACTGGTGGCAGGTACAAGCAGACGTGGTAGCGTCCGGCTGCCCGGTGACGACTATCGCGTTCGGCAGTGAGTCAGACGAAGATTTGATGGAAGACATCGCTACACAGACAGGCGGCGCGTTCTTCTACAATGATGTGTATGTGAGCAACAATACACGCTCGAAAGCGAACAGTGTGACGCGCAACGAAATGTTCCTTGACCTCGCTGACAATTACGCGCTGGCATTGAGCGAAGCGACCAACCGGGATCGCATCATGAACGAGCGCGGCATGATTTCGACAAGCCAGCCTGAAGGCAAGCATACGGTGATGATCGACAAGACGACGACAGAGGTGATGTTTGCGCTCGATTGGGTGATTGTGGAAGACCCAGAAATGGAGATGGTACTGATCACACCGAGCGGCGAAGAGATTACACGGAAAGATCGGCCGTATGACTTTCAAGAGATATTCAAGTACGGGCATCTGGGCTGGGTAATCGACAATCCAGAACCGGGCGAATGGATGATTGTGGTGCGCGATCCGAATCAAATCGGCTTTGTGACAGAGTATCAGGTGATGGTAAGCGGCAAGACGGGCATTAACGCCGAATTGCTGATGCCGAACCAACTGTTCCGCTCAACATATATCGGGCAACGAGTGCCGATTTACGCGGTGGTTTCGGCCGGTAGCCCTATCCCTAACGTCAATTTGGTCGCCATTGTGACCGCGCCAGACGGCACAGAAACACGGGTCGAACTGTTTGACGACGGCTTGCACGACGATGGCGAAGCGGGGGACGGTGTATACGGCAACTGGTATACGCTGACCAACCAGACGATCTTTGTCAAAAATTCAGAGGGCGGTCAGGACATCGACAACACGCAGAATGAAGGGACGTATCGGGTCAAATTGCGGGTGCGCCATCCAGAGTTTGTGCGTGAGGAGCATAGCGCGTTCACGGTGGTCAACGATGACTTTGATGCGAACAACAACAATTTGCCAGAGTGGTATGAGTGGGAGTACGGCATTACGAACCCGAACGCCGATCACGATTTGGATGGTCTCAATGCGTATGATGAGTTCCAGTTTGGGACAGACCCGTTTAATTCGGACACTGATGGCGGCGGTGAAAATGATGGCTCGGAAATCATCAATGGACAGAACCCGCTAGAGCCGCAGGATGACATGATCGAGAAGCCGGACTTTATCAGAATCACACCGGGCAATGGCGAGGTACTGGTGACATACGACACGAAGGAGTATGACGAGATGCGTCTGTACCGGGTGGAGTCAGTTTCACTGACACGGCCGCTTACAGAAACATACACATTGATCAATGAGTCGTTGCCCCTGAGCGGCCGCTTTATCGACACCGATGTGAAGAATGGCGAGACGTATTGGTACAAGCTGATGGGCATTGGCGAAGTGGACAGCGGCAAGCGGTCGGACAGCGCGATGTCAAGACATGGCACCGCAATCATCGACAGTGTGGTGGCTGCGCCGAGTGAGGATACGGAGATTCCTGAAGGTGAGATTTTGATCAATCGTGGTGAGGCGACAACGGCCGATACCGCAGTGGAATTGTCGTTCACCCCGAAGTTTGAGTCGGACGAGACGTTTGACGACATCATGCAAGTGCGTTTGAGCGAGACGGCCGATATGTCGCAAGCAACTTGGCAGGTATTCAAGCGCGAGCTGCCATACACACTGGCGGCCGAGCCGGGAGAAACAGCACGGGTGTATGCTCAGTTCCGGGATGCAGCAGGCAATGAATCTTTGCTGACGGTAGACAGTATTATGGTCGAGGCAGAAGTGCCATTGAGCGTGACGTTGAACGAACAAACAACGGCCGTCGATGGACAAACAATCGTAGCCGCTATCGGGTTTATGCTGCTGATGGTAGCGAGCATCATGCTCCCCATTCGTAAAATTCACTAGAAGGATGCGATAACCAGAGAGAAACAGCGAGAAAGGTGGAAACGAGCCGGGGCTTCGAGAGAAGTCCCGGCTTTGTGTTTTTTATACCTCATTGTTGTAGAAAGGATCATCGGTAAACAGCATATTTAGACAGGCTACCGATGATCTCCCGTTATTTGTAATGACTTGGACATAGAAGCGTTTTTGACACAGTCAGTTGCTTCTAAAGACATTGAATGTTGTTTGAATTAGCTTTTGTACCTTTATCTACTTTTCCAAGACGTACCCGACCATTGCTTGAATATCGCCACTGCCGGGATACTCGCTTTTAGAGATTGGGCGACTCCATGGCGCATCTTGCCATTTTCTTTGTCCATTGATAATCGGAACGTTCCGTCGATAGCCTTGATTTCCGCGCCATATTTCTTGGTACAGAATATCGTCAACAACGTGACTAGAGATTGATTGTAATTCACCGCTTCCAGGTAGATTATTGATTGATAAAGGTCCTTTCCACGCTGTTGCATTTCTCCAATCGGGTGCACAATTCTTGATAGGAGCTTGGCGTGTAAAGCCTTGGTTTCCGCGCCAAATACCTTGATAGACTGTGTTGCCAATGACATAGGTTGCTAATGTTTGAATATCGCCTGAACCAGGCAATTTGACGTTGCGGTCAATATGGTAAGGGCCGCCCCATGATGTGGCCTTTCTCCAATTCGGCTGTCCATTCTCAATAGGTGCAGAACGACTATATGCTTCATTGTTTCGCCAGATGCCTTGTCGTAGCCGATTACAAATCACGTAACCAGCAGAAGCCTGTATATCACCAGAACCGGGTAAGGCATTGATTGAGTAAGGACCACGCCAAGTTCCTGATCCATTTTCCCATTGGGTATCATTGCCAACAACAGCAATTTCACGACTATAACCATTATTATTAACGTGAAAACCCTGTTTGACTCTTCTATCCCCAAGAACAAGGCTAGATGGTTTTAACATATCAAAGATATCAGTGTTATCGATTAATTGCCCCGTGATTTGGTAAGCGTCTATACCGGTTGCATATACAGGAATAGGGGTTCGCGTGTGTCCCAATGTACTCCAATGAACCGATGGAATTTGCCCTGCCCGAGGGCTTTCTTCGGTTACTTTCATACCACCAGTCTCATGATCTGCTGTGACTATGATGATAGTGTTTGGATTGTTTGCTTTCCAATCTACAGCTTTTTGAACGGCCGCCGATAACTCGGCAACCGAACGGACCATACCATTTGTATTGTTTTTGTGAGAAAACGTGTCGCTGCCCTCATGCTCAACCACAAGAAAAAAGCCGTCAGTATCATTGTCTAAGATATCAATAGCTGTTTCTGTCATATCAGCAAGGCTGGGCATATTGGGATTGTGTTTTCTCAGACCTGCAGGAATGATTTCCCCGCTACCAAACACACCGGCGATATGCGTAATTTTTTCTGTATCGATCTCTTGTAAACCCGATTTGTTGATTACAGTTGTGTAACCTGCATCGGATGTATGAGATGTTGTCCAACCATGACCACCACCACCGAAAAGAACATTGGGTCTGGTTTGTGTTAAATAATCGTTGACGATTTGGACGCGATTATCGCGTGATGATTCATGTGCGCCAAATGCGGCGGGTGATGCATCAGACATATATGAAGTTGTTACCAATCCTGCACTTTTACCTTGATGTTGATACAGTTCAAGTAATGTGGTCAATGCTATACCATTTGAGTGCTGACTAATAGCACCATTTATTACTTTCTTACCAGTTGCTAGGGCAGTTGCAGAGGCTGCAGAGTCAGTTACACTTCCATAGATATTGTCATGTGTCATTGTTGTTTGATATTCAAACGACTCGAATGCTAATGTCCCTGCTTGCCCATTCGCAAACATCCCGCCAGCTTTTATATGTTCTGCGCCCATCCCATCACCAATGAAAATGATGACGTTTTGTGCATTACTTGCTGCATTGATTTGTTGTGCGGGTTTAAGAATTGCATTCAACACAATCAAGAGAATCAATGCAAAGATGATAATACTCCATTTATTTACAAGGAGACGTAACCCTTTTATGTATGTTTGTAAAAAAAACATTTTTTGTACCTCACTGTTTATAGATATGATTATCAGTAAACAGCATGTTTATGCAGACTACCGATGATCTTTTGTTATTTGATAACTGTTTAGAAAAGTGAGCATGATGCCAAAACTTGGGCGAAAAAGGCTGATTTTGCCTCTTTTTCCTGAAAAATAGGGCGATTTTGACCCAAAAACGCCTTTTTTTGACGCTCTGCTCACAAAACTAAACAGTTACGTTATTTGTAATGACTTATACCAACTGTTCAATCAAGTGTCGGTACTGCTGGAAAGTTTCCAGTCGTTAGTGAGCAGTCTCTTCTTTGTGAAGCATGGAAACTGAGTAGTGAAACTACCTGACATTTGATGACATGATTGCTATTAGATATAGAACAGAAGCGTTTTTGACATAGCCAGTTGCTTTCATAGATGTCGAACGCTCTTTTTGAACCTTTATCTACTTTTTCAAGACATACCCGACCATTGCTTGAATATCGCCACTGCCGGGGTACTCGCTTTTAGCGATTGGGCGACTCCATGGCGCATCTTGCCATTTTCTTTGTCCATTGACAATCGGAACGTTCCGTCGATAGCCTTGATTTCCGCGCCATATTTCTTGGTACAGAATATCGTCAACAACGTGACTAGAGATTGATTGTAATTCACCGCTTCCAGGTAGATTATTGATTGATAAAGGTCCTTTC
>CALECP010000228.1 GCA_937949915.1 uncultured Anaerolineae bacterium | reverse complement strand
CGTGCTGCGATGCCATTGCCGCAACTCAACACACAACAAGCGACTGCACTCGTTGTTAAACATCTAAAAAATCGTACTCAATCCCGTGCGTCTCGTTTACGCAAATCTGCTCTGAGAACCACAATGTGATTTTGTCAAGATAGTTACTTTCATTCTTTCTTCAAAAGAGTGTTTGAAATAAGGAAGCAATACCGCAAATTCTTCTTTTGCTGAGCCTGTTAATGCTAAGAATTCTCGCGGTTTTTCAATATAATTCAGATATTTACCCAATTATCACCACCTAACATTTGTTATCATTTTGAGTAAGTTTACCCGATTTAATCGGTATAATGTCTAAAGCCTACGGTAGGATGAGAGCCGAAAACCAGCGAAAACAGAATATAGTATAATGACAAAACAAAGTTGTAAATTGTTGTGCTGTGAGCAACCTATCCCTCTGCACAGCACAGTTAACCTTTGAGAGAACTTAATATGCCAAACAGTACAACTGCAAAAATGCTAGACCCCGCGGCCGATGCCAGCCGCTTTTTAGCACAAGCCTCTTTTGGCGCAGACCTCGATACGATCAATGCCCTCGCCGGACAAGATTATAGTGCATGGATCGACGAACAGCGCACAAAACCGATGAGCTTAACCGAACCGTACATGATCCAAATCATGAATGAAGCGAACAATCACTGGTCGAATGATCAGCAGTATTTTTCATTTCGTTATTATGATAATGGCTTCACACAAGCAAAACCGGACAACTTTTCAACGGCATGGATGCGTAATATCGTATTTGGTGATGATCCATTGCGGCAGCGTGTGACGTGGAGTTTGAACCAAATTTTTGTCGTATCGTACAATAGCTCATTGAGAGGGGCGGGTAATTCGCTTGCCCACTTTTACGATACATTAGCCCAGCACGCATTTGGCAATTTCCGCGACTTGCTGCTCGATGTGTCGCTGCATTCGGCGATGTGTTTTTATCTCAGTTCGCTTGGCAACCAAAAAGCGGACCCGTCGATCAATCGTTATCCCGACGAAAATTACGCCCGTGAAATTATGCAATTGTTCACGATTGGGTTGTGGGAGCTAAACCCCGACGGAACGCGCCAAACAGATGCTAGTGGCAACCCGATTCCCACGTATGACAATGAGGACATCGCGGAATTAGCGCGTGTGTTTACGGGGCTGTGGTTTCCCAATCGTGATTTCGGCCGGAACGGCGTAACATCGAACAAGATCAATACGATGCTCGAAGAGCCGGTGCTAACTGTTTTTGCAAATCAACACGATCAAGATGCCAAAACAGTGTTCCATGACAAAGCGTGGGAAACAGCCTTCCCGGCCGGACAAGGTGGCACGGCCGACATCGAGCAAGCGGTCGATATGCTGTTCAATCATCCCAACTGCGCCCCCTTCATCTGCAAGCAGTTGATCCAATTTTTAGTCAAATCGCACCCTTCGCCAGCATACATAGAGCGCATCGCCAATGTGTTCGCTGACAATGGCAGTGGCGTACGCGGCGACTTGTTTGCGGTGGTCAAAGCACTTTTGTTAGACACAGAAGCACGAACGTATGACCCCACTGATTTGACAAGTGGCAAACTGATAGAGCCAATGGTGCGCGTCGCTCGTTTGGTCAAGGCGTTTAAGGCGGGCCAAAACAACCCCGATCTCGTCTGGTGGTGGTATCCGAGCCGGGGGATCGCTTTGGGACAGTGGCCGATGTACAGTCCTAGCGTATTCAACTTCTTTGAGCCGGAATACGTTCATCTACAAACCCCGCTCGGCGATGCAGACATCAACAGCCCGGAATTTATGATTATCACCCCGATCACGGTGCCGGAACTGGCTAACTTTTTCCGCAAAGCGATCTTTGTCCGTATTCACGAACTGTACGGCTACGCTTATGCTGATCCGCCAGACTTTGTATGTGATTTCACGGAAGCCATTGCGTTAGATACAGCACAGCAAAATACAGACGCATTGATCGACCATGTGGCGATGTTACTCTGCTATGGCGAGTTGTCTGAGCAAACGCGGAACGTGGTACGCGCGGCCGTCGATTTCTTCCCAGAAACAAATGACAATCAACGGTTGAAACGTGTACAAGCGGCCATTTATATGCTGACTATTGCACCGGAAGGCGCGATTTTACGCTAAGGGCAAAACATCATGAATAATTCACCACTACACAAACACACGACACGCCGCCATTTCTTGAAACAAGCTGGCTGTGCAGCCCTGGGGTCTACGGGGGCGTTGTCTACCTTTTTTAATTTACAGATGTCGAACATTGCGGCCGCACAGTCATCAATGGACGATTACAAAGCGTTGGTTTGCGTCTTTTTGTCGGGCGGCAACGACTCTTACAACATGCTTGTACCAACTGAAGCAAGCGAGTATGCCAACTATCAATATGTGCGTGGATCGGTCGCATTGCCCACCAGTGGTACAGATGCGTTGCGGCCGCTCGACGCGCTAGAGACAGACGGCCGATCCTTTGCCGTGCATCCCTCTCTGCCCGATGTACAAGCAATGTTCGATGCAGGGAATGTTGCCTTTATCGCCAACGTCGGCACATTGGTCGAACCCACCACTGTTGCTCAATATCAAGATGGTGCCGTGCAACTCCCCCGTGCGCTCTTTTCGCATAACGATCAAGTGATGCAATGGCAAACTGTTGTGCCACAACTGACCACACCGACCGGGTGGGCGGGGCGTATGGCAGACGTGCTGCGCGATCCATCTGCCCCCGAAAATATCTCGATGAACATTTCGCTCAAGGGCAACAATATCTGGCAGTCGGGCGAAAGCACCAGCCACTACACCATCTCCAATGAAGGGGCTGTTGCGCTTGCTGCCAAAGATTGGGATAAAGCGTATCATGGGTATCATTTGTACAAGATGGTCGCAGGCGAAATGGATGACGATGAAACCAGCCTCGTTGGGCAAGCGTATCAAAATCTGTTTGAGCAAACGTATATCCAAGATTTCAAAAACAGCGTCGATAAAGAGCGGTTTTTCACCGATCATTTTCAAGCGGCCGGGCAATCGCTCGATCTCTCCGCCTTTGAAAGTAGGCTGACTGGCGATGATGATTACGACAGCCTGTTGCTCGATCTGAAAGCGGTCGCACAAACGATTGGTGTACGCAATGAACTGGGGATGCAGCGCCAAGTGTTCTTTGTGGTGGTCGATGGCTGGGATCACCATGACGAATTGCTCGATACCCAGCATACATTGCTCGAATATCTGAATGCAGGGCTCAAAGCGTTTTGGGATACATTGGGCAGCATGGGATTGCAAGACCAAGTTTTCACCTTTACGGCAAGTGATTTCGGCCGCACATTGCGGACAAACGGCCGTGGCACAGACCATGCCTGGGGCGGTCATCAATTGGTGATGGGCGGCTCGGCATTGTGCGGTCAACGCATTCACGGGCAGTACCCGACCGGTGGCGATATGGGGCTGGCAGAAGGGCTAGACGTGGACAAGAACGGCCGGATGTTGCCCACGACCTCCGTCGATGAATTCATGTCGGAACTATCGCTCTGGTTTGGTGTGCCATACAACGAATTAGAAACAGTTTTCCCCAATATCCGCAACTTTTATAGCAGCACGGCCGACTATTTGCCCATCGGCTATCTCAAGGAAGAGATGATGCCAGCCAGTGCGCTCCCCACCTCTGTGCCGCTCGCTGTCTCGCTCAAAGAAGCAGAAGTTCGCGCTAGATCAGAGCAAATGCACATGACCAAAAGCGGTTTGATCGCAGGCACAGGATTGGCCGCCACGGCCGCAATGGTAGCCCTCCGCAACCGTCAGGTTGATAGTGAATAATTGAACCTGCCGTAGCCGTGCATTGAAATGCGCGGCTGTTCAGGGGAAACCGGTTGAAACGGGTTCAAAAGAAGTCGCTCAAACGGCCAATAACCCGTTTCCAAACGGGTTTTACACAGTGCCGAAAGGCACACTGACAGCCCGTGTGTTTCAACACCGGGCGAAACCGGTGCAACAAATCGTCGATGATGTGCAGATTTGACCAATTTTTACTTTAGCTTGATACCAATTGGACACGGCTCGCCGTGTCCCTACTTTAGCACGGTTTTTCGCACCTAAATATCCTGCTTTCATCCAAATTTTTAGCGACAATGTGGCAAAATCAATAAGATAAGCTGTTTGCGGCCGACTGATATACTGAGAAAGTAAATAACTGAAAAACCCTGGTACAAAAGTGCGATCTCTCGTCTAACTTATGTCATTGGTGTAAAATGCGGGAGCGTTCCCACACGCACGAACAACATAACCCGGCCGCTATTCGGCCACCAAAATCGAGAGAGAACTATGCACCAAAAAACGATCCCTCTTATCCGTTATGCTCTTTTACTTGGATGTTTATTGTTATTACTCATCCAAAGCAATAATTTTGCTTCGGCCGCCAACATTCTAAAAAGCAGCGACTTTGAAACCCAGCTAACCCCCTGGGAACTGTATGTCGAGCCAGCCGATGGCGCGGCCGCTTCGATAGCCCGTACCGCCAACGTAGCTGGCAACAGCACCAGCGCCATGTGCGCCACCGTTACATCGAGCAGCACCGAAGAAAACTGGCACATCCAAGTGCGCCAGCAAGGGCTATCATTTGAAGTCGGTCATACTTACGACGTTTCTTTTGATGTATACGTCGATCAATCATTGCTCTTTACGACCCAAATGGGCAAAAGCATTGCGCCCTACTCTGTCCACTGGCAAGATTATGCCGTCGGTGCCAGTAGCACATGGACAACTTATAGCGACAGCTATACATACGCTGAAGCGGCCGACGAGACGGCCGGTGAATTTGCCTTCCACATGGGCATGTCCGGCGCTGCCCCATTCACTATCTGCTTCGACAATGTGGTTATTGACGATCCGCAATATGTCCCTGACACCAGTATTCCTACACCATCTGGCTTTGGCCCCCTGCGCGTCAATCAAGTAGGCTACACCACCGATGCTCCGAAAGTGGGCGCGTATGTGAACAGCAGCAACAGCCCCCTCGCATGGACATTAGTCAATAGCACAGGCACAACAGTCGCCAATGGCATGACCGATGTATACGGCTATGACAACGAATCGGGCGACAATGTTCATCAGATCGACTTTAGTGCCTACACCACGGCCGGAACGGGCTACCGTCTGATCGTTGGCAGCGACTCCAGCCACCCATTCGACATCAATGATGCCCTGTACAGCGCACTCAAATATGACGCGCTCAAATACTTCTACCACAACCGAAGCGGCACTG
The DNA here is from genome assembly GCA_937949915.1 of uncultured Anaerolineae bacterium. Lineage (GTDB taxonomy): Bacteria > Chloroflexota > Anaerolineae > Promineifilales > Promineifilaceae > CALECP01. The sequence continues at coordinate 12,646 of CALECP010000228.1, read as the reverse complement.
AAATCGAGACACAATACACCGGTGGCAGCAACCACACCTACGCCAATGATGCCCAATGGTCACGTGCGGCCGCGCATGAAAGCGATGTGTCTGTCCCTTGCTGGCCCGGCACATGCAACTACTCGCTCGACGTATCCAAAGGCTGGTACGATGCAGGCGATCACGGCAAATATGTGGTCAATGGCGGTATCTCAGTCTGGACATTGATGAACATCTACGAGCGTAACCCCGCCAACTATGCTGATGGCACGCTCAACATTCCTGAAAGTGGCAACGGCATTTCTGATGTGCTAGACGAAGCGCGTTGGGAAATGGAATTTATGCTGGGGATGCAAGTGCCAGATGGCGAAGCACTCGCTGGCATGGCACACCACAAAATGCACGATGAGGTTTGGACGGGCTTGCCGCTTGACCCAGCCCTATCAAACGAAGTGCGCTATCTTGTGCCACCGACGACGGCCGCAACCCTCAATCTCGCCGCCACGGCCGCCCAGTGTGCGCGCATTTGGGCATCTATTGATGCTGCCTTCTCGGCCGACTGTTGGACGGCCGCTGAAAAAGCGTGGAACGCCGCCCAAGCGAACCCTAACGTCGCGCTTACCACCAATTACCCTGGTGGCGGTGCTTACGGCGATAACAATGTCTCAGATGAATTTTATTGGGCAGCGGCCGAACTATATTTGACCGCAGACGCATTAGGTGATTCGAGCGCAAGCAGTTACCAATCAGAAATGAACAGCTACGGTGGCAGCATCGTCCCCAGCACTGGCAGCAATTCGATGGCATGGCCCAGCACGGCCGCGCTCGGTTCTATCTCCCGCGCCATTGTCGCCAATGACAGCACCGCCCAAGCCGCCATTATCAATGCGGCCGATAATTATGTAGGTGATCTTGACTCGCAAGGGTATCGGATGCCCTTCCAATCAAACAGCTACTCATGGGGATCGATAGCGGACATTACCAACAACAGCATCATTCTCGGTCTCGCGTATGATTTCACCAGTGATATGACTTACGTCGATGCGATCAGCGAAGGGCTCGATTATATTTTCGGCCGGAACGCGATGGATCAGAGCTATGTCACCGGACACGGCGAAAACCCGCTCATCCAACCACATCACCGCTTCTGGGCGGGTGCGCTCAGTGCCGCCTTCCCGTATGCGCCTCCCGGTGCTATCTCTGGTGGCCCCAACAGCACCGCTTATGACACAGGCGATCCCGTTGCCGTCACCGAGCTACCCGGTTGTGGCACAGGCGGCAGTACGCCTCCCCAAAAATGCTTCATCGACGCGATAGGCTCGTGGGCAACGAACGAGATCACCATCAATTGGAATAGCCCATTTGCATGGACGCTCTCGTTCTATGATGAAGTGGTCAATACAGCCCAGGTTGTGATTACACCTACACCCACCAGCACCCCATTGCCAAGCGCAACCAACACCCCTACACCTACCAGCACCCCATTGCCAAGCGCGACTGACACCCCTACACCGATGCCGAACGCAACCGACACCCCTACGCCGATTCCAAACGCAACCAACACCCCGCCCCCTTCTACAGGCGGTCAAGAGTTGCTCATCAATGGTGGCTTCGACGCTAATTTCACCGCCCCGTGGTGGGATAACACGGCCGCCGTTCTCGCTGCCAGTGGTGGGCAAGCGTGTGCGACAGTCAATGATCCCGGTACCAACCCCTGGGATGCGCTGTTTGGTCAAAACGATCTGACATTTGAGCAAGGGGAAACGTACACCATCTCGTTCATGGCTCAATCGCCCGATTCGGCCGATGTCAACGTCAATATGGGTATGCAAGTGATGCCCTACGATAGCTTTGGCTCACAAGCGTTCACACTCACCCCAGCAATGCAGACATACACGTTTGATTTTGATATGAATGATGCGACTGACCCCGCCTCGAACATCTCATTCCAAATTGGTGGTCAAGGCAATGTATCGATTTGCGTTGATGATGTCTCTATCACAACGGCCGGAACGCAACCCGCTCCTCTCGCCGTTTCATCCGGTCAATCAATCATCAGCACCACCAGCTTACTGCCGTTGCTGATCGCGCTTATGATTGCGATGTTTAGTACAGTAGCTTGGGTAAAATTCGGCCGCTAAAAGCCAGCCGCTAACGTGTTCCTACATTAGCGTGTTCTTGCTACATTTTTGTAAGTAATAAAACGACCATCTGATTGATTGATCAGATGGTCGTTTTGATTTGAATTTCTAGGCGACTAACCCGTTGACGCACGTAGGTACATGGCAAGCTACGTGTTACGTGCTGCTAATAACAATTATTTTCGCGCCAAAAATTGTGCCGCGATCCCGCCACCGATAAAGCCAAACAAATGCCCTTGCCATGATACATGTGGCTGCATGGGCAACACGCCCCAGATCAAACTGCCATACAGCAATACTGTCGCCAGCGTCAGCGTAATCGCCGTTACACTGCGCTCAAAAACCGAATTGAGGAGCAGAAAACCGAGATAGCCAAACACCAAAATGCTTGCGCCTAGATGTACTGAGTTGGGGCCACCTGTTACCCAGATGCCCAACCCGCCAATGATGGCGGTGATGAAGGTCACGGCCGCAAATTTGTCCAACCCACGCAACATCACAAACCAACCCATTACCAAAAACGGGATTGAGTTGGAGGCGACATGCCCAAAGCCGACATGCAGAAATGGGGCTGTCAAAATATGCCACAAGCCGCGTTGTGTGCGGGGCTGGATGCCATATTGATCAAGATTGGTGCCAGGTAGCCAGTCGATCACTTCTAAACCCCAAAAGAGGGCGAGCATGATCACCAAAATAGTTGCTTGCTGCCGAAAAATTCCGGCCGCTTTCTTCAATCGTTCTTCGTGGGTAGATGTGTCGTCTTCGTACATGATAAACCTCATTATGCGCTATAAAATAGGCGCGTGGCAAGCTGCATTCAACCAATGCTCAGGAAACAGTATACGTTTGTACGCTTGTTCTGGGCAAACAAATAAATTACTGACGGAAACCTAATGCACGGAGAAATGAGCCGATAAAGCGGCCGAACACACCTCGCTCTCGCTCCGATTCAACCACGGCTGGCGATTGCGCCACCCGTGAACCCGACCGCCTTTTCAAGGGCGTTGACGGCGCACGAGTTGGAATGTCTGACGGCAATAAGATCATCGAAGATTGTTGTTCGACCTCTGCCTGACCATACGCCCGTGCCTTTGTGCTGTTGCAACCCAATACAGCGCACCTGCCTCCATTGCGCTGCCAGCATAAACGATGATAGAGCGTCGCGCAGTCGGTACAAACAACGGGATGTAGCTCCAATTCGTTTTCATACCGATTGACAGCACCCGCACAGATAGGGCAGGCCAAACTTAGTTGGTTTGCTCCATCAATGTCATCAAACGTAATTTTTATCAGGTCGCCTTCGTCAGACATAATCAATCATTCTCAATATCGTTCGTTTCTATCTCACTTATTACTAGACAAGATAGCATCCTATCATCTTACTTGCAATCGAATCACCACGTTCCGGCCGCCCAATCAGGCCAAATAAAGGGGAACGGTTGCACTTTTTGCTGGTCTAAATCCCAAGAGAAAAAACCCGTTTTCCGGCCGACCGGGTCTAACACATACGCGATGTGCCACTTTTGGGTAAAAAAGTTTGTATGGATGAAAATATCCATTCCCGACAAGAAAATGCCAAAACCGGGATGTGTGTGATACCAGCCCAACATCAGCATTTCTTCATTCGGATACCGTTCCATGATCACATCATTCAAATATCGCCAGCTTTCTGGTGTGTAGGTCACGCTTGCACCACGCATTTTTGTGTGCTTGGCAATGATGATGTCTTGCACATGCACAATGTAGCGGTTGTTCGGCTGCTTTTCGGGGATTGGCCCCAACATTACACCGGCCACCTCGCGCCGCAAACTGCTGCTGGCGTGGGCTTGCATCCGGCGCAATGGCTCTTCGTCTACCAAAATATCGACGGTGTTGTTTAGCCATCGTTCGCTGACGACACCCAATGTGCGATTGGGCGTTTTGGCGACCACTTCGGCCGTAGTAGCTGGCTCGGCCGCTTCTTTTTCTTCATGGATCGGCTCACTGTCTGCCACCGCCACTGCTTCACGGACAGGAATATCCTCGATGGGAATATCTTCGATAGGTGCAGGAGGCGCAGGCGGAGCTTCTGTCGCAACGGCCGCTTTTTCAACCACATTTTCTGATGTATCTTCGATAATCGGCACATCTTCCACAACCGGTGCTTTCTTAACGGCCTTTTTCACAGGTTTCGGCTTTGGCTTCGTCTTTTTTGCAGGCGCTTTCTTAGTTGTCGCTTTTTTCGCAGGTGTTTTCTTTTTTGGGGCTGCTTTTTTGCGTGTTGTTGCCTTCGTTGCTGCCTTCTTTGGCGTAGTCGTCTTTTTCGGTGTAGGATCGACGGTGATCTCGGCCGAGACGGCCGCTTCTGGCTCATTTGTCAGCATGATCTCATTTTCGACGGCCGCATCTGGCTTTTCGATGATCGTCACCGGACTGTCCACACTCTCAAAAAGCACAATATGATCAAGCCAATCATCCCCTGCATTTTCTACCAGCACCGTAATCGCCGGTTCAGCCACAAGCGCACCAATCGTTTGCTCCAGCAGATGTCCTACATCCGCTTCTAGCGAATCGGCAAACGCGCTCAACTCAGCCAGCGTACAATCTTTCAACTGCTTCGCCACCCCGTTTTTCATCTGAATCGAATCATCTGGGTACAGGTTAAGCGTAAATGACAGTCGATTGTCTGCATTTGCGGGAGAAAGGGTGAGAACAGCCTCAAAAACGGGATCACTCATACAATTATTATCCTAAAAGTTAAGCCCTAAAAATCAGTATGTCAGTATGTAGGAGCGCGCATTAGCACAAGAATCAGCGCGGTCACGCTTGTAATTGCCGCGACTGCGCTGAAAAACAAGCACAATCCCAACATCAACTCATACGAGTTGTCGATAGCGGCCGCGCCACCATAAGCACCATAGCTAGACACCATCGGCGAGAACCAACTATTGTCTACTTTATTGCGCCACGGCACAATGCTGACCGCTTCGCCCTCATGTAATTCAAAAAAACCGGGTAACGGCTTGAGCAATCTATCGTCCACCCAGCCAAAGTAGCTGGCATGGTCGCGCACCGGGTCAACGACCAGCCCCACGTGCCAGGGCTGGGTAAACGCGGCCGAATGTACCACCTCGTCATCGGCCGAATAAAACACACCCAAATCAGGATGGGTATGAAACCAGCCCACGATGTCAAGATCGGGATAATCGACTGAGCGATCATCATGGATGCTGCTCCACGCCGCATGAGTAAACGTGAAATGCACAGGGCCATTTTCTTCTGACCGCGCTGGCAATGCTGCCTCCACATGCACGATCATCTGCCCATTGTCCTGGACAGCACGGCCGAGCAGCACACCACCCAACTCCACCCGTGTATTGCTCATCGCATGGTCTTGTACCTGCTGCAACGCCGCACGGGTCATGTACACCTGTGGATGGTCATACTCTGGCAATTCACCATGCAAAAGACGGTCGCCAGACGCGGGTAAAGACTGTTGGGGAAGATCAAGCGCGGCCGTATCGATCTCGATACGCACCAGATCAAAATCATCAACCTCGTTTTCAGTCAAAGAAGTTGATTTCAAAGTCACTGGCATCCTCGGTGCTTCCTAGCTGAATCAAATCAGAGAGGCTACCACCCTTCAAATCGCGGTCATCAACCGGGAACAGTTGACGATTGCGCTGCGCCCATTGCGCCGCCTTCGAGTTCATCGGATCAGTCGGGTCGAGATTTTTGTATTGAATCATCTCGCCCAGCGTCAACAATAGCTCATCCAGTGTCTTGGCCGCCCACCATGCACCGATGCACACAGCCCCGGTCACATGAATGTTTGGGTGAAAAATAGGCGTTAGCCATTTCAATTGTGGTTGTTTGAGCGGGTACTCGGCATGTAGATAAATGCTGACCTCGTGGCTTTCACGGTAGACAGGCATATTGTTCCGCACGCTCTCTACCCCACGCGCCGTAAAGCGAATGCGATAGCGATCTGGCGGGTTGCCATCCGTGGCCACGATGTGGATCAGATCACTCCGATCCACCAGTGTCCGCACTTTTTGATGCTCGTTTTGTAGCCGCGCACTACGAATGTTAAAAGACATAAAAGTCTAGCCAGCTAGTCAGCCAAGAGAGCGTTTATCACGTCTGTTTTTGCTGACATGCTGTAATGCTGGTTAACCTGCGGTTACTTCAGGGAATAAGCTCAAAATATCATCCGTCTTTACGCCGACTGACGAAAGCGAATCGCCATCGCCCAAACGACGGCCGGAATCACGATGATCCAGACGGTATACAATCGGGTTGCCACCCTGGTTGGTGGGCAATCCCATCTTGCTAACCAATGCTGGGATAAGACGACTCATCGGAACATCACCGGGTAATTCTACCGGGGTTTTCTTCGAGCCAGTCGGGTCATAAATAATCACTTTAACACTTGCCATGTTTGCGTTCTCCACATGTTTGTATGCGGCCGATTAAGACCGCCTAAATTATCTGCTTGCTATACGCGCAACCTTTGAAAAAGTTGCACATTTTTTTCTAACCGGGAAAGGTGTAGAAAACTGACTGTGCATTGACGTTTATCATTACAGAACTTAACCATCAACGCAATTAACAATTCATTAAATAGCTATTATTCAAATTGAAAATAGCCTTCCTTATCACCCGTCAATTCTAAGTAAACTGTCCCTTTTTCACCACTTGCGGAAAAGATAGTCAACGGCACTTGGTCGATTTCTGCGACGGTGCGATGTAGCCACGCTTCATCACCTATTACTTTGTTGGTCAACGTCATATCCGCATGTGCGTCTGTCTCTGCATCGACAAGCATATCGTCTTCTGTCAACGACGGCATCCGCTTGAACAGTTCGGCCGTTTCGCCCGTCAATGGATTGGTTACATGCGTCACCAACTCATGTAAAAATTCGAGCGACGCATCTGCGCCCACATGCTCACGGGCAACAGCCAGCACCTCGGCAACAGTCGAATCAACCGACAATTGCATACATTCGATGATCGGCTCTAACGCCGGAATCGTGCGCTCCTCAACAGGCGGATATTGCGATTTATACACATCATTCGTTAGCCCGTTGATGAAAATGCCAGTCCCCGGCGCAACTTCCATGCCGTGCAGCAGCTTGAGTGCTTCCTGCGCTTCCATTGCACCTACAATCGACGCGCTGGTGGGGGTCGTCGGCACTTTGCCCTGTAGCACATTGGCGCGTGCCAGCACATTACACGATGCGCGTAGCCCGATGATCATATAATCGGTGTCGGTCAAAATGCTCTCGTAAGTCGCACCCCGGCCGCCCCAAAAGACGCGCACAATGCCCATTAACTCTTGGATAGCACCATCCACCCACGGCCGATCTACCATTTGGCAGAAGCGATCTATCGACAGCCGTGCCTCACGGTTATCCAAACAACCGATCACCACATCGACATGCCGAAACACGCCCAGCCCCACACCATGATTGATGTCGCCATGAAACGTTTTAACCTTCACATCAGGATTTAATTCTTTGACGGCGCGGGCGGCTACATCCACTTTGCGCTTGCCATTATCGCCAGCGCGGAACAAGACAGAACGACTGAGATTGCTGTCTTCAATCGTGTCAAAATCAGCGATGATAATGTTGCCGATGCCCATTAGTGCCAAATTTTTCAGCACTTCGTTGCCAATCGCACCCGCACCCACGACTAACACCGTCGCGTTGCTGACCACCTCTTGCTGCCACCAACTGATGTAGCCAAAAGTATGATAGCGATCCGCATCGGGATCGGTGATCACCATTGTCTCTTCTACTGTTTCGATTTCTTCAATCTTTTCTTCACTCATAGCAACCGTCTATCGTTAGCTCAACCGCGCATAGAATGGCACAGTGTATTCCGGCCGATTCGCGTTTAGCGTGATCTGTTTCTTTTCTTCCTTCAACCCAAATTCAAGCGGCCATGTGATGATGATCTCGTAGGTCAGACCACTGCCATTGGCACGAACAGGCAGCGAGAACTGAATCGCCCCGTTGTTATTCGTCGTCCCCGCGATCCCTTTGCGGCTGTGTTCGTAGCGCACCGCCACATTCACGGCCGGAATCCCCCGGCCGTTTGGTGACTCTGCCACGATCACGCGCACCCGCGTCTCTGTCATCGCACGGCCGGACAAACCATTTTTTACCGCTTCACTCACCCGCTCTGCACCGCTTATCAATGGCTCTGGAATCGGGATACGCAACTCGGTGCGGTCATCATTTGTATTGGTCACGCTGGGCAAATTGCGCCGATCTATGCGTCGGCCGCCCCGATTGGCACGGCCGCGACTCGCACCACTTTGCCCGGCCGGACGCGGTACGCTGCGCGATTGTCCCGTCACCCGAATATCAATCGGCTTTTCTTCCGGCGGCAAATCCCACTCGGTGATCCGCAAGCGGCCGTCATCCATATCATCATTACTCATCGGTGCATCCTCAGCTAGGTCAAGTTCGTTATTAAATTCAAAATAGCGCACCGGAATCTCACCCCGCACATCTGGCACGGCCGCAGGTGGCGGCGTGGGCGGTGTCGTATAAGCCAGCTTCTTCGCTATCTGATCCCGCTCCGTCGCACCCAATTGCACTTGGCGGCGCACCCATTGACCCGTTTGATGGAGTACCTGCCCGGCCGGGGTGAACTGTGGTGGCGGATTCGCCGGATCAAGTTCGTCTACAGGATAGCCCGTTTTCCACGCAAACGCACTCAATGCCGTCGCCAACCAGGGCGTAGACCCCATCAGATTGCCAAAAACATCAAGCGTAGCGGGTGGAATCGCTGCGCTTTCCAATAAGTCATAGGCCGCGACGCGCACTGTGTTTGTGTTCGCCATCGCCCGTTCAAAATCGTTGAGCATCGGCTCATCAATCGCCTTCGACGTGATCAACATTTCGTGCGCCATCGACTCGCTCATGGTGGCTTCATTTTCACGATTGAGCCAGCCGAGCAATTCATTGATGACAGCCCCGAAACGGTCGTCTGCGATAGTATTGAGTTGGCGAATAATGTTTGTATCCATAATTTAGCAGTTAGCTTTCAGCGATTAGCTGTTAGCTGAGTAGTATTATTTGTGTATAGCCTATGCCAACGCATACCAAGCCGACAAGACTTGCATTCCGACTAAACCGATCCCAATGTGCAACCATTAGCGAACTGTCCATTTCTAGTTGTGCTTTTTCTTGTTTTGACCGTGACAAGTAGGGCGCAAGCAGAGGTACGATGAACTGGAAAAATAAGGCTATCCCAAAAGGAAGTAATATCATAGATGGTATTTGATTAGACTGCCACCAGTGGAGCGCAAAAATATAACCAGACGGAATTACCACGAGATTGCATAATGCTAACTTAGATGCCTCATGCTTCGCTTCAGACGGTGACAGGCGAAGCAAACGCCGAAAGCCTACATACGAAATAGGAAAGAAGGCAGCTACCAATGCGGCCGTGAAACCCATTTCGTACAGAGGATTTTGCATTATTTCCATCAAGTTACATCTTTTGTTGTTAGCGGCCGAACTAAAGGTCGGCCGCTAACAGCTTCTTAAATTCCCGCCTGTTTCTGCAACAAGTCCAGCCCTTCCCACGTTCGCATCAGGCTTTCCATGTCGCTTACCGATTCGAGATCAGGTTCCATCGCATCGCGCAATTCATTGCTGTCCAGCTTGCGGTCATGCTGACGCATCATCGGCTTGATGATGTGCGTGTTGAAGTCACGCTCGGCACGGGTCGCCTCTAGCCAGAACAGACGACGGAGACGGGGCAGCAGATCATCGTCGGCAAACAAATCGTCTACGATGTCGGCAAAAATGCGCTTCGTCTTGCCCGCAATATCGTCGAGCATATCGGCATAGCTGTGTTCTAGTTCGACAACCGGCTTCTCGTCTTCGAGCAAGCTGATACCAAAGTCATCGCTGCCACCGCTACTATCGTCATCACCATCCATAATGATTTTGATGCCGATGTCGTCTGACTGTTGGGCGACCACTGTTTCGCTGGCGCTATTGCCCGGTGTCGCGGCCGATGTGTTGGTCACGGCCGCATTGAGAACACTCTCATTTGTGCCACCCGCGCTGCTCACCCGTGCATGGATCGAGCGCTCTGGGTTCATTAGCTCATACATCGCCGCCTGTTCGCACACCTCACGGAAGCCTTCCGCTACCCGCTCTAGCAATGCGTCAACCAATTCGATTTCAGTGAACGAACGGCCGGGCATATCAGGCAAATTGTATTCATAATTTTGCCCATAGCTGGCACGTTCCAGCCGTGATTTCACTTCATGCGCCTGTAACGTGCGCTTTAGTTCATTCGACATTACATCGCCCAGACGCGGCATGTTTTTGCTCACCGCTTCCTGCATCGTCAACTCAATTTGGTACAAAATGCGCTGAATTGGCAATTCGATCCCGCTCGTTCCCCAAATCAAATTGTCGAACGTCACATCGCGGTTGTCCCAATGTTCAATGCCGTACTGCTCCAGCAGCGCGTCCACATCTTGGTCAACTGACTCCATCACGCGCTGGCGGATCGTTTGCAATGTCGGCCGTACCATCCGGCGGAACGTCTCATCATTGTTGGTGCGGCGGCTCAATTCGACCAGCGCATTGTGGAAGGCGCGAGGCAGCTCTTTTTGCTGGCGCGTCAATAGCGTCTCGTAACGCCGCTCTTGCAGCGTCTCCCAGCTTACATCAAATGGAGGATGCACATTGCGAGAAGCCAATTCGCTTTCATAGTACCCTTTCAGGCTCGAAAGGGCGGTGCGTACCCGGCTTTCTGCTTCGCGGATTTGTGTGATCACGCGCTCATCTTGAATGAAGTTGATCAACGATTGGCGCAATTGCGGAATCTCGCTCAGTTCGAGCAACTTCTCGCGGCTATCGGGGTGCAGTGGATCGTCTGGGATGTTGCCCAATTGATCGCCGAACACTTCCATGATGCGCTTTGTCTCGCTCTCAAATTCGCTTGGCGCGTTGTCGGGGTCTTCCACGTACAGTGCCGAGGGCGGCATGACGAGAAAGTACGGCCGACCATCGCCGCGATTCTTGTATTGTTCCCAATAGTGGGGCGCAAGATGGCGAGTTACTTCCTTAATCTCAGCTTCCGCTTGGGGCAAGCCACTGTTCAGACGGTCATACGCTTGGCGAATGTTGCCGCCGTTGACGACGTAGAAAATTTTGGCGGCCGCTTCATCAAGATCACTGCCCTTCAACCCTTTCAAACGATTGTCTTTGACCCAATGCACTGCTTGCAGCGATTTTAGTTCATCGACACGCTGACGGCCGGCATCAGAAACCAGCACGATCATCGCGTCTTCTTTCTTCATTTCTTCCAGCGTAATCGCTTCGTGCAAACGCATTCCCGCGCCCAATCCCGGCACGTCTACGATGCGTAGATGACCGTTCATCAACAAGTTGGGGACATCGGGGCGGGGCTGGATGCGGAAGGTGGCTGATTTTACAAGCCGAATCTGACGCTCGGCCGAGCCTTTGAACCCATCCTCACGCAAATGGTTATACGCATTCTCATCAGAGAGATCGTACACCTGTGGAGGCGGCATTTCTGACTTCATCAACGCTTCATGGTTGTCATACGTCGCAATGCAATCGAGCAAAATCTCAAGATATTCATCTTGCTCTGTCTTGGCTGAATCGGCGTTCGCTGCCAGCTTTTGCGTAATCGCTTGCTGCGCTTGGCTGCGTTGCTCAGTCGTAATATCGAACTCAGTCATCTTCGCCAATTGGCACAAACGGCGCACGCGCTGGGAAAATTCATCTTTCGACCAATAGTTGAGCGTCAGCGTTTCCTCTTCGCTGGGGGCTGCTTGTTCGATGTAGACAATGGTGCCAGTGACGGCCGTAACCGCGCCAGACGGCAACAAATTACGTCCCAAGATCGAGTTGATCGTCGTGCTTTTGCCCACACCTGTACCGCCGAAGAAAACGAGCGTATACGTGCTTTGGCTCAAAATTTTCTGCGCTGTGTCGATATTGACCCGCGCTTCTGGGATGGCTCGAATCAAATAATCTTTCGAGCCATCAATCGTCCGTTGCAGCGATACCCACCGCTCAACCTGTGCGGGGCTAATAAATGGGAGCTGTTGTAATTGTTCTTTTAGTGCTGTGTATTTCTCTGCACTCATTGTTGCTTTTCCTGTTTAGTTATTTCAATTGCCCACTTTACGCATTATTATCACAAAAGTTGCGGAATATGTGAAGATAGTATGATAGATTATGTAGAAACTGATCATCCGTCCTCATACTGAAACCGACTAAGACCTTAGACGGAACAATTTATTTCGTTACTGATAATCAGTTTGACGCATCAAGACCGAAAAAAATTCCCTAGATCGACACCACGCTTTCATATTCTCTCTATTTTGACCTATTTTTATTTGATCAACATTAAGCTGTGGGGTAGAGACTGTGTTAAACGTCAATCCCTAATCCTCTAGTACAAACTGGCTTAAATATCCAATCATTATCTATGTACATAAAGGTCTTCCCTTGTATGTCCACTTGAATGGCTTGGCA
>CALECP010000227.1 GCA_937949915.1 uncultured Anaerolineae bacterium | reverse complement strand
TGATTAATGGGGAAGTGACAGCGCACTTCCTACCGCGAAATGTCTGTGTCTGCTTATTTCTTTTCTTTGTACAGAACGTGCTTACGAACAAACGGATCGTACTTTTTTAGTTCGAGCCGATTGGGATCGTTGCGGCGGTTTTTGCTGGTGATATAGATATGACCGCTCTCTGTACTGACCATGCGTACTACGACGCGCGCGCCTTTTTTAGCCATGATAAAACTCCGAAAAAACTATTAGCGCGTGGCTATTAGCTTGTATTAAAGGTGGTTGGGTGCAACACACCGAAAGTTGTTCGTCTTAATGTGCGAGCGACAATTATACCGTGTTCAATCGTAATTTCCAGATTTTGATCGATTGGTTGTTGATTGAGAGATTGCTATACTCAAAACAAAATCTTGGAGTTGCCCTATGCCTATACCAGCCGATGTTTTTGAAAAGATGCCCGAACGCTTTTTGCCCAATCAAGCGGGTGATATAAACGCGACTTACTTATTCGATCTATCTGGTGCAGATGGTGGGCAATGGGTGGTGCATATCGTTGATAGGACGTGTAATGTGCGTACAGGCACGGCCGACAATCCCACGACCACGCTACGCATGAAGGCAAAAGATTACGTCGATCTCGCGCTGGGCGATCTCGATCCTATGGTCGCCTTTATGCGTGGTAAAGTGAAGATCAAGGGTGACTATTTAGCATTGCTACAATTCCAGAAGATGTTTGTCAATTCATAAAGCAAAAGCAAAGTCGGACGTTACAGCCCGTAGCGGGAAAGCGCAAAATGCGCCAACTCATCTTGCACCGGCACACCGTCAGAATGCACGGCAAGCCATCCGACCCACGCCATACCACACAGCATAACAATGCCAAAAATCGCTCTATTTTTGAAAGTTAAAGAGATAGACATCTCGCATCCCCCCATCGTCATACGGAAAACGGCCGACCAATGTCACACGCTCATTTTCCTCTGACTACTGTGCTTTTTTCTGCCCCAAATAACATACAAGCGCACATTATCGCATATTTAGCGGATCAAACAATATGAAGGTGCGGCCGAAAATTTACGCACGGCCGCGCCAGCTCTAAAGTAACCAGGTTGAGATTGCCGTTCAAATCGTTATTTAGTCACTCCCGACAAACTGAATAACTAAAAAGCCCTGATAAAATGCTTAATTGTGCTATAAATGCGGCATGGCGATTTTGCGGAATGATGTAATCGAATTTGTGACCCAATCGGCCGAACAGACGACGCGACTCGGCCGCAAATTAGGCACACTACTCCAACCAGACGACCTTGTTTGTCTCTATGGCGATCTCGGTGCAGGCAAAACAGCATTTGCGCGGGGTGTCGGGGCCGGTTGGGGAACAACATTGCGCGTCACCAGCCCCACTTTTACGTTGGTCAACGAATATCCACGCGCCGATGGTATCATTCTCTATCATCTTGACTGCTACCGTTTGCAAAGTGAAGCTGATGCGATTACAACTGGCATCGAAGATATTTTGGATGCACGGGCGGCCGTGATGATAGAGTGGCCGGAACGGGTCGAAACCTTCTTGGTGGCCGAACGACTGAACATTTATCTGCGCCATAGCGACATCAACCGACGCGGCTTGCGCTTGGAAGCAAAAGGCGGCCGCGCCCAACAATTATTAGACCGTTTTAGACAGGTTGCTTTTTAGTAACTGACATACTGACCAACTAAAAACCCATGATACTAGCCATTGACACCGCAACACGCTGGACGGGTCTCGCCCTCCATGACGGCATGAATGTCGTCGCCGAATTGGGCTGGTACGCCATCAATACCCAAACGATAGAAGTCGCGCCCACTGTGCAAGACATGCTGCGCCGCACCGACGTGGCAATCACCGATCTCGACGCGATAGCGGTCACGATTGGCCCCGGCTCGTACACGGGGCTGCGCGTGGGGCTGGGGCTGGCAAAAGGGCTGGCACTGGCACACGGCTTGCCGCTTCTGAGCATTTCGACACTGGATGTGGTCGCGGCCGGATTCGGCCGTTCTGCCCATCCACTCGCCATCGTGTGCGAAGCGGGACGCAAACGAGTGTGTGCCGCCACTTATCAATGGCAGGACGATGGCTGGATGATGACGACTGACCCCGATATTTATGAATGGGAAACGCTGATTGCCCAAGCGGCCGCACACACCTGTTTTGCTGGAGAACTCTCTCCGGCCGCTCGTGAACAAATCCGCATGGCCGACAAACAATTTCACGCCGTCACCCCCGCCAGTGGTGTGCGCCGTGCCGGGTATCTTGCCGAAATCGGCTATGTGCGTCTGCGGCATGGGCAAATAGACGCGCCCGACACACTCGTACCCACCTACCTACGCCAGCCAGACGGCAGCAAAGCCAAGTGACGAATGACGAGTGACGAACGAAGAGTAAAGATGATGCAGATCGACGTTTGTGATTTCTGTTTTGATGATGTAGCGAACTCAAGATCGGGGACACACAAGCCCCACTCGTCACTCGTCATTCGTACCTCGTCACTATAAAACTATGATTGTTTACGATAAATTACATTGGTTGAAAGCACCGGTTGTCAATGCGTTTTTGTTTGCGTATGAGATAGAGGCAGAGGCGGAAACTGAGACGGCCGAGCGATTTATATTGGTCGATACGGGAATGCGCGGTCGGCCGCAGATTTTGCCGTATCTAGCACGATTAGGCCATGCACCAGACGCGATCACGCATATTTTTGTCACCCACGCAGATGTCGATCATGCAGGCAATTTGGCGGCCGTGCAGCAAGCGACGGGCGCGACGGTGATCACGGGGGAACAATCGGCCGCGTTGCTAGTCGAAGGGCAGCCCCCCTCACATGGGCAAGGATTTGTCAGCAAATTATCCGAACGGTTTGGCACATACCCGGCCGTGCCAGAACAATGTTTGCAGACTGTACAAGACGGCGATATTTTGCCATTGCTGGGGGGAATGCACGTCATCGCCACGCCGGGGCATACGGCCGACCATCACGCTTTTTACCTACCCGCGCACGGCATCGTTTTTGCGGGGGATGCCCTTGCGTCTACGGCCGGTGGGTTCAAGCTCAATGCGATGGTGAATGCAGATAATGATCTGGCGGCCGTGTCCGCCATGAAACTACTCGACCTCACACCTGTCATCTTCGCCTGTGGGCATGGCACACCCACCCTACACACCATCGAACAAGTGGAAGCGTTTTTCGCCACCCTGCGCCAAGCATAACCGGACATTTGTATGGAAAAAACATTGGCGATGAAGCTGCTCGAACAGAAAAAAGTGCCATACGAAGCAGTCACCTATCCGACCAGCGAACGAGACGCGGAAAAGCTGGCCGTTCTCTTTGGCGTAGATGCTGCCATCGTGTACAAGACGCTGGTGGTGCTGCGCCTGACGCGGGGCAAGCCGTTGCTGGTGTTGGTCGCGGCCGACCGTCAACTCGATCTCAAATTATTGGCAAAAGCAATCGGTGAAAAGAAGCTCCGCATGGCAAAACACACCGAAGCCGAAAAGCTAACCGGGCTGCAAGTCGGCGGCATTTCTCCACTTGCTCTGCTCAACAAGGGGTTTCAATTGCTTGCCGACACGCCCATCGAACAACACAGCCACGTCTACGTCAGTTCAGGCAAACGGGGGATCAATTTGCGCGTACCTGTCCCCGCGCTGCTTGCCATTATCAATGCTCGCATCGTCTCTGTTACCGTCGATCCGTCATAATTTATCGTTCTTAACACAGACCAGCACATCCACTCGTTCCCTATCTTGTGTGAACTAGGTGCAAGCCAATGATGACAACAAGGATCATCATGCCTTGAGTCATTCTAAAGCGTGATGATCGGCACTATCGGCCGCCCCACTCCATCGACAACAATATAAGCATGAATGATTACTTGCTTACACAACCTGGGACGATGCGCGGCCGTCAGACAAAACCACGCACAAAACAGAAACGACACTCGCTTAACTTTTTGGAATGGATGTTGTATCTCACAATCGGTATTCATGGGCTGGCAATGATCACGATGGTCACATTGCTGATGTCCGGCATTCCGGGAGGCGGCTCACTCGATGTTATGGAGCGTGCAACATATATTGCACACCATCCGACATTATGGCGGCTCGGTTGGCTACCCTGGCAGATGACAGCGTTTGTCAATTTGCTGTTCGCTGTTGCGCTGATCCGAACAAAAAAGTGTTCTAAATGGATCACTGTTCCTATTTTCTTCGTGACATTGATGGCAATCAGCATCGAGCAACCGGCCGAATGGAGTTGGGTAACAAATGGTGTTCAGATCGCACAACAAGCGGTTGAGACGGGCGACATATCCGCGTATTTTGCCTACGAAACACAGATATTTCCCAATGTGTCAGGATGGCCAGCTTTCATCTACGGCGTTGTGGCTATCGGTTGGACGATTGCGCTTTTTCAGACAGGATTATTCGGCCGAAAATTCATCCTATTTTCAACCGTGACGTGGGGTGTGCTGATCACAACGGCCGGGGGACTACTTTTACCCGCTCCCTACAAACTGGCCGATTGGCTCATTTCAGGAGGAAATGCGGTCGGGTTTACCCTGATGATGGTTTGGTTTGTTTGGGTGACTGAAGTTGTCTTGCAACATCGCCGCCCAAACCATCCCGCAGGCAAATATCAAGCATGGAAAGCACCCCGTAGCTTCATGTGTCTCCCTTTTATCACAGCAAATAGTCGTTTTTTACAGACGATGGGCAGTTGGTTGCCGTCACTCGCGTATGTCAGTGACATCAAGCATGTCGTGTACGCCAACTATCTTGTAAAAGCGGCCGATGTCGAAGAAATGCTCCCATATCCTTTACAACTGCAACGGCTGGGCGCAGACAAAACGTATGCGATGTTCACCCATTTGACGTATCAGCACGGCAATTTCGCGCCAAAATTTCTCGGCCGTCTCCGCAAATGGATGCCTTCTCCGATTCAAAGCAATTGGCGATTGTATGTAATCGACCCAACAACGGGGCGGCGCGGAGTCTATTTTGTGACAACCGCGATCAGCAACAGTCTAAATGCCGTTTTGGCACGAACGCTTTCTCAAGGTGTGCCGATGCACACGCCAGACGCGGCCGCAATCAATGTCACAAATGATGATCAACTGACGGTCACTTTAGACCCGGGCAAGAGCGCATCACCCGATCTGAAGATGCAATTGACTTTGCAATCTGAGCAAAAATTACCTGAATTGTGGCAGACTGTTTTCCCAACATATGACGCGATGTTGTCATACTGTGTCCCACAAGATATTGCCATTTCTGTGCAACCATGGGCAGAACAAATTACGTTTCAAGAGATCGAATTAAACATTGATACAGCGATTTGCCAGCCCCTTTCTGGCACAGTCGAATCGAAAACGGCCGCGCAGATAACACACAATGCCGAGGCGGTTTGTTTTTATGTGCCTCACGTCGATTTTCTATTCACAACAGAAAAATCAATCGCTTTTCCTGCTCCTTAAAAATCATTTGTGTAGTTCCATCACCACGGCCGTCTCATCACAATTATCTTTGAGCGGACAGATGCGACACGCATGATAAATTTTTTGGGGAAAGCGCTCTTTTTCTGTGATCTCAAACCCGATTTTGACGAAAAACCCGACCGCCCGCGTAAGCGCAAACACCGTCGGTACATCCCGCTTTTTAGCCAACGCCACCAGCTCCGCCACGATTTTGCGGCCGACCCCCAACCCCTGCACCTTGTCTGATACCGCCAAGCTACGCACCTCTGCCAACTGCGGCGTATACATCAGCAGCGACCCGATACCCACCGGCACACCATCCGCCTCTGCCAGCACCCAATCGCCCACCGTGATCATAATTTCCCGCTTCGAGCGCGGCAGCAAATCACCCGTTTTCGTAAAAACATCGACCAACTGTTTGATCGCATCCACGTCGTCAATCGTCGCTTGGCGCACAACGATCAATGGCACTTTTTTCGGTTTTGTATAATGGCTTGGGTGCATCATGTCACTCTATGCCATAGACGCAGCGATCACATCAACCGCGTGACTCAGTTGGGCTTCGTCGATGGTCAGGGGCGGCACAAAACGCAGCACGTTAAGCCCTGCTCCAACCAATAACACCCCTTGCTCTCGCGCTTTCGCTACGATGGGCGCGGCCGCCTCAGTCAGTTCCACGCCCATGATCAACCCCCGGCCGCGAATCTCCACCACCTTTTCTGACGGCAGTTTGCTGGCAAGCAAATCATGCAACACCTCGCCCATCTGCCGCACATGCGCCAGCAACACCGGATCATTGACCTTATCAAACACCACATTTGCCCCCGCGCACACCACTGCCCCACCCGCAAATGTGCTGGCATGATCGCCCGGTTGGATACATTTAGCGATTTTTTCATTGACCAGCGTCGTGCCAATCGGTAGCCCGTTCGCCAATGGTTTCGCCAGCGACATAATATCGGGCTGCACACTGTACGCCTCGTGCGCCCACAGCGTTCCAGACCGGCCGACCCCACATTGCACCTCATCAAAAATCAAAACCGCATCATGCTGATCGCACAATTGACGCAAGCGCGTGATAAATGCCTGTGTCGCTGGCACAATACCGCCCTCGCCCTGGATCGGCTCGACAATCACCGCGCACGTCGTACCATCGATCAACGCCTCGGCCGAACTGACATCATTATAGACACCCATCTTTGTTTGCGGCATCAATGGCTTGAACGGCTTCTGGTACTTTTCACGGGGCGTAACAGCGAGTGCGCCCATTGTCCGGCCGTGAAACGCACCGCTAAAGTAGACGATCTCACGCTTTTCTGGACGGCCGTGCATGTACTGATACTTCCGCGCAAATTTGATCGCGCCCTCGTTCGCTTCCGCGCCCGAATTGCAAAAATACACCTTGTCGGCAAACGAGCTTTCGACCAAGCGTTGCGCCAACTCAACGGCCGGAGCGGTGTGATACAGGTTGCTGACGTGCGTCAATTTACCCGCCTGCGCCGTCACGGCCGCCACCCAATCGGGATCGCTATGCCCGATAGACACGACCGCAATTCCGGCCGTCATGTCCAGGTATTGCTTGCCCTCTGTGTCGTACACATACACCCCGTCCCCATGCGAAAAAACGATCTCCGGCCGGGTGTAGGTTGGCGCGATGTATTTTGCTTCATTCTCGATAATTGTGTGTGCGTCCATCTATTGATTTTCCTCTTTGAATGTGACTGTATCCCCGACACGAATCGTGCCACTGGAATGCTGGATTAGATTGTTGCCAAAGTAAATTTTGTTGTTAAAACGGCGATACGTCGCCAACGTTTTATTCGGTTCGAGACCCGGTTTTGCCGTCGCTTGGTCGATGTTGGGAATCGCACACCGGGCGCACAGCTTGACGGCCGAAAAAGCGATATCACCGATCTGCCACACGCCCATTGTGTCCTCTTCATGCGGTTCTGCATCGGCGATCACAATGTTCGGCCGGAAGCGATCCATCCCTACATCTGTCCCCATTTTGCTATTCAACTGATCAAGCGACGCTTGCGAAATCATCAAAAACGGGTATGCGTCACTAAAGCTCGTTATATCGTTGTCACTGATAGCAAAGTCAGGATCAACCGGCCGTCGTGACCCAGCCAGCATCGCCGTCAATCGACACTCTATGCCCAAAAACGCGCTCAACCACGCCGCTATCTCATCCCCCTGATCAACCCCAAAACACCAATCACCCCACACGATCACCTGCTCCGCATCCCCCTCTCGTTTGATAGCAACCGTCATCGATGCCATCCCCGGCGCATCCAGCCGCATCATCTTCTGTACAGACGCAAAATCTTGCGTCTCTACGAAGGAGGGTTGGATCAACGCCATCTTCGGCACAGATCGCTGCGACAAAAAGTGACCCGATAAATTGGTCAACATCAGCAAACGATCATTGACAAAGCCAGTCGGCGCAATCTCGGCCGAATCGACCTTGATCCCCGCACACGATTTGATCGGATAAATGTAAAGTTCAGAAACTTTCATAGATTTTCCTCTATTGTGTAAACACCGTCCCGCCGCCCGTTTGCAAACCACCCAGGTTAGTAATCCGCGCCCGTGCGACTCCTTTTTCTACCGCCTCTAACGCACTCTTCACCTTTGGAATCATGCCGCCAGAGATCACGCCATCGGTGATCAAGCGTTCTGTCTCTGGTTGCGTCAACGTCGGAATCACCGCATCGTCATGCAACACCCCTGGCACATTCGAGATGAAACCTAGCTGCGTCGCCCCCAGCGCGGCCGCAATCGCTGTCGCCGCCTCATCTGCATTCACATTGTAGCTATGCCCATCGCTGCCCAGCGAAATAGGCGAGACAACCGGTGTCAGCCCGGCCGTCAGCAACGCTTGCAAAACGGTCGTATTGACCCCCACCACCGTACCGACATAGCCCAAATCGCGCACCGGATGGATTTTCTTTTCGGCCGCCAGCAAACCACCATCAACCCCACTAATGCCCACCGCACGCACGCCACCCGTCAGCAACGCACGCACCACAATTTTGTTCGACTGCCCAGACAGCACCATCTCCGTCACCATCATCGACCGCGCACTCGTCACGCGCAACCCATCGACCCGGCGCACCGGCAAGCCCAACTGCGTCGAAAGATCAGTAATCGCCCGGCCGCCGCCATGCACGATCACCATCTGCTCATCCAGCGCCGCTACCACCGCCGCCAATCCATTCAAAAAGTCAGCATCTGCCAACTCATTACCGCCTACTTTTAACACTCTCACAATCGCTTCTCCATACAAATCGAAATCGGCAGCGCATCATAAGGCGGCCAGCACGGAATCCGCACATAACCCACCTTTTCATACAATGCAATCGCCTCTGTTTGCGCCGTTCCCGTTTCCAAACGTGCCACTAGATAGCCAGCTTCACGCACCGCTTGCTCAATTTTTTGGAGAATCGCTTGTGCAATCCCTTTGCGCCGTGCGGCCGGGACAACATACATACGCTTGATCTCCGCTATTGCTTCACCCAACGGTCGGTAAGCACCGCAGCCGACTGGCTCGCCATCCAGCCACGCCACAAAAAACGGCGTATCGGCCGCTAATAAATTACCCTGCTGATACGCCTCATCATCATCGGGACGCATATCAGGATACCGTTCCCAAAGTGCCTCATTCAACCCATCGATCAACGACTGGGCGACAGCACTGTGCGGGTGTTCTTGTGTGATCACAATCATCAATTTATCGCTCCCAAAACAGACACACACCACGCCCGACAAGCCGGGTCGTCGCTCGGTGGCACCATCATCCAATACAGCGCCAACCATTGCACGGCCGGATCGTACCATTGCATCAAACCGCGCTCATCCAGCCACGCCTGAGCCACATCCATGTCCGGTTGTGCGATGTCCTCTGTGCGGCCCAGCGTCAAATACGCGGCCGCCCAAATCGCTGCCAGTCGTCCATCACCCATGATGCAAGCATAGCCAAAATCGATCACGGCCGTCACCCGATCCCCCACCGCCATCGCATTGCCCGGAAAATAATCTAAGTGGACAAACCGCCCCCGCTCACACACTGGCAACTGCGCGACAACAGATTCGACATCAAAATCGGCTAACGGAGTCCCCCGCAAACTACGCCGCGCTCGTGCGACCAGCCATTCATGCCAGTTCGCGGCCGTCAAGCCATCATCCAGCCCGATCTCCCCAAACTGATCAAACGTTACAGCGATTTCGCCAATCAGCACGGCCGTCTCCAAATAATGTTCGATCAACCGCTTGCGCTCATCCCCCGCCACCGTTTGCAGCGCATCCTGCATCGACTGTCCCGCGATCCGCTTTTCAATCGTGTAAACATCCTCGGCCGTCTGCCGTTCCTCAAGCACAAGCGGCGTTTCAAATGGCAAATGTTGACTACCGGCCGCCACTTGCGCCAAAAAGCGTGTCCGCTCCTGCACACTCGCCCATGTTGCCCCCGGCTTGAACCGCCGGACAACCCGCGTCGCGTCCAACTGATGGACGGTCGCCTCGCCACCCTGCCCCAAAATCGGCAGGGTATCAAAGTCGATCACAGCAGGCCGCATGTCTCCTCCACACCGAACATCACATTCATATTTTGCACCGCCTGCCCGGCCGCGCCCTTCACCAAATTATCCTCGCACGACACCACGATCAAGCGATCTCCCCCATCGTGCAGCGACATCACACACCGATTGCTATGCACCACATGCGCCAGCGTCGCCATGTCGCCATCTGGCAGCACTTTTACAAACGGCTCACCCGCATACATCGCTTCGTACAACGGCCGGATCGCATCCACCCCCGCATAATCATCAATTGGCACATAAATCGTGCTGACAATGCCACGTGGCACAGGCAGCAAATGGGGCGAGAAAATCAAATCAGGCGCAAACGGATCAAACAGCTTCATCCCCTGCTCGATCTCCGGCCGATGGCGATGCACCCGGCCGACAGCATACGGATAAAAGTTGTTACCCAGCTCCGCCAAATGATACGCTACCTTCCCCTTGCGCCCTGCCCCGGTCACACCCGATTTCGAGTCAGCGATCACCGTCTCATGCACCAGCCCCGCTTGCAGTACCGGCGCTGTGCCTAAGATCACCGTCGTCGGATAGCAGCCCGGATTGGCGACCAGCCGTGCGTCTGGCAATTGCTCTCGTGCAAATTCTGTCAGACCATACACCGCTTCGTCCAGCAACGCCGGTGCCGGGTGAGGAATACCATAATTGGCTTCGTACACGGCCGCATCCTTCAGCCGGAAATCGGCCGACAGATCAACCACACGCACACCCGCAGCCAGACAGCGCACGGCCGTCGGTGCGGCCGCCGCATGGGGCAAACACAAAAACGCCACATCAATCGCCGTCAAATCAGCCTCGGCCGCCTTCACCAGCAGCAGATCGGGCGCTTGCGGATACAGCGCAGACAACAACTTCCCGGCCGACGATTCGGACGTAGCAAATGCGATCTCGGCCGCAGAATGCCGTCCCAATATCGTCACCAATTCATACCCCGTATACCCCGTTGCTCCAAAAATACCAGCTTTAATCATCGTCATCCTTTTTCGTAGAGACACAAGATTTTGTGTCTCTTTTCTTAAATGCAAGACGCAAAATGTTGCGTCTCTACGAAGCCATTCCACCATAAAAACAAAAACCGCCGGACTAACTTAGTCCGGCGGTCAAAATTCATTCAATCATGTTGCTACCAATGTATGCACAACCAAACCCCAGACTTATTTCATGTCTGTACGTCGGCGGAGGCTAAAAACAGCAACATTCGTCATCGTGCGCCCATCATAGCAGAAGTGACCGCTCTTTCCAACTTTTTCGCACCGTGCAAAAAATTGATGCAAAAACGGCCGAATCGCCCTCTATCTCCGTTTCTAACAGGAAACTTACACGCCAACGATTGACAGCGCATAATTATCCCTTATAATCCTCAATTCATAACGACGCGGGGTAGAGCAGTGGCAGCTCGTCGGGCTCATAACCCGGAGGTCGCAAGTTCGAATCTTGTCCCCGCAACTATCTTGAAACCACAGTCCAAAAGGCTGTGGTTTTTTGTTGTTTGGAAGAGTCCGATACAATTCTGCCTTCATCGAAACCATCATCAACAGGAAACTCATTCATGGCGATCAAAAAGACACAACTATACAGCGCACTGTGGCAAAGCTGCGACGAACTGCGAGGCGGCATGGATGCCAGTCAGTATAAAGATTACATTCTGACGCTGCTATTTGTGAAGTATGTTTCGGACAAGTATGGCGGCGATCCCTATGCGGTTGTGGTTGTGCCAGAGGGCGGCTCGTTTGACGATATGCTAGCGTTGAAGGGGGACGCTGAGATCGGGGATAAGATGAACATCATCATCTCGGCGTTAGCAGGGGGAAATGACCTGAAAGGGGTAATTGATCTTGCTGATTTCAATGATGAGGACAAGCTGGGCAAGGGCAAAGAAATGGTGGATCGGCTGACGAAGCTGATCGCTATTTTCGATGATATTGACCTGAGTGGCAATCGGCCGGATGGGGATGATTTGCTGGGCGATGCGTATGAATATCTGATGCGGAACTTTGCGACGCAATCGGGGAAGAGCAAGGGGCAATTTTACACGCCATCGGAAGTGTCCCGCATTTTGGCACAGATTGTGGGGATCACGGCCGAAACCCGTGCCGACCAAACGGTGTACGACCCGACGTGTGGCTCTGGATCGCTGTTGATCAAAGTGGCGGATCGTGCGCCGCGCAAGTTGACCGTTTATGGGCAGGAGATGGACAATGCCACGGCCGCGCTCGCTCGGATGAACATGGTAATGCAGAATCATGTCACGGCCGAAATCCATCAAGACAACTCGTTAGCTGCACCGTATTGGAAAGATGGCGACCAGTTGAAAAAGCACGATTTTGCGGTGGCGAATCCGCCGTTTTCATGGAAATCGTGGACGAACGGCATGTTTAATGATGACGGCGAAGACCCATTCGGCCGCTTCGACGGCTTTGGCACACCGCCTGCCAAAAACGGCGACTATGCGTTTTTGCTGCACATTTTGAAGTCGCTAAAAAGCACGGGCAAAGCGGCCGTCATTCTCCCACATGGCGTGCTATTCCGGGGGAATGCGGAGGCAGAGATACGGCGCAATTTGCTCAAGCGTGGGTATATCAAGGGGATTATTGGGCTGCCTGCCAATCTGTTTTATGGCACGGGCATTCCGGCGTGTATTATCGTGCTGGACAAAGAGAATGCGGCCGAACGGGACACGGTGTTCATGATCGATGCGAGTGGCGGCTACATGAAGGACGGCAACAAGAACCGCCTCCGGGCGCGTGATATTCACCAGATTGTGACAACGTTTAACCAACGGCTGACGCAACCGAAATATGCGCGGGCAGTGCCGTTGAGCGAGATCGAGGGGAACGATTACAATTTGAACATTCCGCGCTATATCGACAGCAGCGCGGCCGAAGATTTGCACGACCTGACCGCGCACCTCAACGGCGGCATTCCAAATGGGGACATCGACGCGCTGGGGGCGTATTGGGCGCAGTTGCCGACGGTACGCGGGGCGTTGTTTGCGCCTGTGCATGATGGCTACAGCGAGCTAACGGTGGCCAATAACGCGATCAAGCCGTTGCTGGAAGTGCATGAAGAAGTGGCGGCGTTTTCAGACGGGGTGCTGGCACGGTTTGAGGCGTGGCGCGAGGCGCACGACGGCCGTTTGCGCGGCCTGAACGAGACAGATGCACCAAAACAGTTGATCGACCAATTGGCCGAAGATATGCTGGCGCGGTTTGCCGATGTGCCATTGATCGACAAGTACGATATGTACCAACGGCTGCTCGATTTTTGGGAGGCACGGATGCAGGATGATGTGTATTTGATCGGGCAGGATGGCTGGCTGGCGGGGCGCACGGTGCGCGAATTGCCGAAGAAGAAGGCGGGGGAGAAGCAGACGGAAACGCCTGATCTGACGATCAAGACGAAGAAGTATAAGATCGATTTGATACCGTCCGCGCTGCTAGTGGCGGCGTTTTTTGAGGCTGAACAGACTGAGATCGACCAGTTGCAAACGGCCGCCGAACAAGCGACGCAAGCGGTGGCTGCTTATGAGGAGGAACATGGCGGCGATGAGGGGTTGCTGGCCGATGTGATCGAGAATGGCAAGGTGAAAAAAGCGGCCGTGACTGCCCGTCTCAAGGTGGCCAAGGGGGATGATACGCTGGTGGATGAAGCGGCCGCCCTCACCCGATGGAATGCGCTCAAAAAAGCGGAGGCCGACGCGAACCGGGCGGTGAAAGCGGCGCAAACGAAGCTAGACACGGCCGTGCTGGCACGGTACGCGACGCTGACAGAAGCGGAGATCAAGCGGCTGGTGGTCGATGATTTGTGGGGGCAGCAATTGTGGCTGGCGGTGACGCAGATGGTGGCGCAGACGGTGCAACGGCTGACGGCGCGGGTGCAGGCGTTGGCGGCGCGGTATGCGACCCCGCTGCCGGAACTGGCGGCGGCAGTGGATGACCTGACGGCGAAGGTGGACGCGCACTTGCGGCAGATGGGGGTTTCGTGGTGAGCAGTTTGGTCTATAATGAAGGTATGTCTAGCGTATCAACTGTTGATCAATTTCAGACGATTCCCTTTCCCATTGCGGACGATGTGTTATTTGCGCTGGATCAGGAAAAAGAGGTGTTTGCAAAGGAAGCGCGGGTTTTGTTAGCGGTGAAGTATTATGAGTTGGGGCGATTGACGACTGGCTTGGCGGCAAAGATGGCGGGGATGTCGCGCTCTGAATTTTTTCATGTGTTGAGTCGGCAAGCGATTTCTCCGTTTGGGGTTGCGCCAGATGAGCTAGAGGAGGATTTGCGCTATGCCCTCGCTGCCAGTGATCTCGAATAATACGCCGCTCTCTGCTTTATGGTCGATTGGACAATTAAATTTGCTACGCGATCTGTTTGGCACAGTCCTGATTCCATCGGCCGTGGCGCGTGAATTTTTGGCAGCCGAAACGGCCGTCCGCACTCGTGTATTGACAGAAGCGACATGGTTGATCGAAACGCCATTGGTCAACCCGGCCGTGCGGTCAGCCTACGCCGATTTGGATGATGGTGAAGCGGAAGTGTTGACACTAGCTATGGAGCAGCCACCGCGCCTTGTGATCATTGACGAACGCCGCGCACGGGCGTATGCGAAGCGGCTGCAACTGCCCCTGACAGGCACGGCCGGAATTCTTCTACTAGCGAAACGAAAAGGGTTGCTGGAAACAGTTAAACCACACCTTAATGCCCTCCTAGCTAATGGATTTTACTTGCATCCGATGGTGGTTGCCCAGACGCTGACACTGGCAAATGAGGCGGACGCATGATAACGGCGAAGGTGGACGCGCACTTGCGGCAGATGGGGGTGGCGTGGTGAAAGCGGGGTATAAGCAGACAGAAATCGGGGTGATTCCGGCCGATTGGGATGCGAAACCATTACCACAAGTCGCATGGTTTCAAGAAGGACCGGGGTTAAGAAACTGGCAATTTACTAAGTCAGGAATGAAGGTGATCAATGTTACCAATCTTGAAAATGGATTTCTGAATCTTGCTAAAACAGATAGGCATGTTTCCATCGACGAATTTGATGCAACATACAAACATTTCGAGATTGATGTTGATGACATCGTTATGGCAAGCTCAGGCAATAGTTATAGCAAAGTCGCTATTGTGCGTGAGCAAGATTTGCCATTGATGATGAATACCAGTGTGATCCGATTCAAACCATTTGAACTTATTGTCTACCAATACCTACTAGCGTATTTGAAATCGACCTATTTCAAAGCCCAGATCGATCAATTGATTACGGGTGGCGCACAACCTAATTTTGGGCCTTTCCACTTGCGAAAAATTCTTGTTCCTTTGCCTGATATTGAAGAACAAAAGGCAATCGCGGCCGCTCTATCAGACGTAGACGAGTTGTTGGCGGCACTGGCGGCGTTGATTGCGAAGAAGCGGGCGGTGAAGCAGGGGGCGATGCAGCAGTTGCTGACCGGCCGGACGCGCTTGCCCGGTTTTGGGGCTGGTGTGGGGATGAAGGAGACGGAAATTGGGGAGATTCCGGCCGATTGGGATGTCGTTCCCTTAGACGATGCTGTTGATTTTCTCGATGGGATGAGAAGACCAATCAAACAAGCAGACCGTGAAAAAATGAGTGGACAGTACCCTTACTACGGTGCGTCAGGCATAGTTGACTATGTTAACGATTACATTTTTGATGAGCCGCTGATTTTGTTAGGTGAGGACGGTGAAAATATATTGAGTCGGAATCTACGCCTTGCATTCAAAGTCGATGGAAAGATTTGGGTAAACAATCATGCACATGTTCTTCGCCCGGAGGAGAATTGCAACATTGATTTTCTGGTCGAGTATCTCGAAAGTATAGATTACACTCCGCTTAATTCTGGCACAGCTCAGCCTAAGCTAAACAAGAAAACTTGTTCGGCAATCCCAATTCCACTACCGTCTGCTAGTGAACAAAAAGCAATTGCGGCCGTCCTCTCCGACATGGACGCAGAAATCGCCGCCCTCGAAGCGCGGCACAGCAAAACGGTGGCACTCAAGCAGGGCATGATGCAGGCTCTCCTCACGGGGCGCGTCCGGCTCATCTAAATCGTATTATGGGGTTATCAGCGTCACCGTTGGAAAGTAGGTGCGAAAACGGTTCACATCTCGCGTCAGTAGTGAATACCCTGTCACTTCAGCATGTCCGCCAATGAAGAAGTCGGGCAACGGCTTGGTACGGCTACCAGCGCGTTTGCGATACGCTAAGAATGCTTTCGCAGCAGAATACAGTCCAGCACGAGGTATTAACTCTAGTGTAAAACCACCCGTCGCAATCAATTGGTCTAAGTCAGCTTGTGTGGCAAATGGATACGCCAGTTCGGCATAGATAATGCTGTTGATAGCAAGCCCTTGCGGTTGATATTGATTAAGTTTCGCTAACGACCAACCGTACCAGTTTGGGTCTTTGGTAGCGACATCAACAATCACATTGGTATCAACCAAAACGGTCATTCATCGCCCCGTGTCATCGTCATCAATTCGTCGGTGGTGATCACCCCTTCCAACACACCCGCGAATTGCTCAAATGGTGATATAGCTTGCTCCGGCTCAATCTCAATTTCAATCATGCGTTGTTGCAATTTAGTGATGTGGTCAGTGAGGCGTGAGAGGTCGGCCGCATTCAATTGGTTCAGGCTGGCAAGCAGTTGATCAAACGTCAATTGGGTCGTCATTTCAATCATCATCATGTGAACAGTGTAACATATTTGCAGGACGGCAGTTAGATTGACAATTACGCTTGTCTCTCGGACAATCAACCCATTATTCCAGTTTATTGATAAGGGTCTATTATGAGCAACATTGGTCAACCAGAACGCGCAACACAAGATCGTGTCGTCCAGTTTTTTCAGAACGAATTGGGCTACGACTATTACGGCAATTGGCAATATCGCGCCGACAATCGCAACATCGAAACGGAGCGGTTGAGCGCGTGGCTAACGGCGCGAGGGGTAGCGGCGGGGTTGATCACCCGCGCATTGCGGCAATTAGAACAGGCGGCCGCGCTGGGGGGCGGCCGGAGTCTGTACGATGCGAACAAAGCGGTCTACAGCTTGCTCCGCTATGGTGTCAAGGTGAAACCGGGCGCGGGTGAGCAAACGCAAACGGTGTGGTTGGTCGATTGGGACGCGCCTGCCAACAACGAGTTCGCCATCGCCGAAGAAGTCACCGTCAAAGGGACGCATACACGGCGGCCGGATGTCGTTCTCTATCTCAATGGCATCGCGGTGGGCGTGATCGAGTTAAAGAGCGGCCGGGTCGATGTTGCCAAAGGGATTCGCCAAAATTACAGCAGTCAAGAGCCACAATTTCTGCAACGCTTTTTCAGCACGATGCAGTTGGTGATGGCGGGTAACGATACGCAGGGGTTGCGCTACGGCACAATCGAAACGAGCGAAAAGTATTACCTCAACTGGAAGGAAGAGCATCCTGACTGGACACCGCAAACGGCCGAGACGGTGGAACGGTATGTGGCGGCCGATGATTGTCGGCCGCACAACAATTTGCTCGATTGCGCCCTCATGCGCCTGTGCAGCAAAGAGCGCATCATCGAACTGTTACACCACTTTATCGTCTTCGACATGGGAACGAAAAAGCTGCCCCGCCACAACCAATACTTCGGGGTCAAAGCAGCGCAAAAGTTTGTGGCGCGACACGAAAACGGCATCGTCTGGCACACACAGGGCGCAGGCAAGAGCTTGACAATGGTGTGGCTGGCCAAATGGATTCGGGAACACAACGCCGATGCGCGGGTACTGGTGATCACCGACCGCACCGAGCTAGATGAGCAAATCGAAGGGGTGTTTAAGGGCGTAGACGAAGCGATTTACCGCACTGCAAGTGGGGCTGATTTGATCGACACGCTGCAAAAATCGCAGGAGTGGCTGATCTGTTCGCTGGTGCATAAGTTTGGCAGTGGCGAAGATGACACGACAACGGGCGATGCGTTTATCCGCGAAATGGAAGCGCAGATCGAACTCGATTTTGCACCAAAGGGCGATCTGTTTGTCTTTGTTGATGAATGTCACCGCACCCAGTCGGGCAGGCTGAACGAAAGTATGCAAACACTGTTGCCAGACGCGACGTTTATCGGCTTTACCGGTACGCCGTTGCTCAAAAAAGATAAAGGGGAAGATCGCACGAGTATTGAGGTGTTCGGCCGCTACATTCACACCTACAAATTCGACGAAGCGGTGCGTGACGGCATCGTGCTTGATCTGCGCTACGAAGCGCGAGACATCGACCAGCACATCACGTCCCCAGCCAAAATTGACCAATGGTTTGAGGCGAAAACACGCAACGTCACAGACACCGCCAAAGAGCAATTGAAACAGAAGTGGGGGACGATGAAAAAGGTGCTGTCGAGCCGTTCCCGCCTTGAGCAAATTGTGCAAGATATTTTGCTGGACATGGATACACGGCCGCGCTTGATGGACGGCCGGGGCAACGCAATGCTCGTTTGTGCCAGCATTTATCAGGCGTGTAAAGTGTATGAAATGTTCAGCGAAGCGGGGTTTGGCAATCGGTGTGCGATTGTGACCAGCTACAAGCCGAGTCCGGCCGATCTCCGTACTGAACTGTCGGGCGCAGGGCAAACAGAAGCGATCCACCAATACAAAATTTATCGTCAGATGATCGCCGATTATTACGGCGTTTCTAAAGATGAGGCCCTCCGCAAAGTGGGCGATTTTGAGAAAGCGGTCAAAAAGCGATTCAAAAATGAGCCGGGGCAAATGCGCTTGCTGATCGTCGTCGATAAGCTGCTCACGGGGTTCGATGCGCCGTCTGCCACCTATCTCTATATCGACAAAAAGATGCGCGATCATGGCTTGTTTCAGGCGATTTGTCGCGTCAATCGGCTGGATGGCGAAGATAAAGAGTATGGCTATATCATCGACTACAAAGATTTGTTCAACAATCTGGAAGGTGCAATCGGTGATTACACAGGCGCGGAAGGGGGTGCGCTCGATGGGTATGATGCGGCCGATGTGCAAGGCTTGCTGTCGGATCGGCTCACACGGGGCGCAGAAAGCCTTGACAATGCGCGGGAGCAGGTGCTGGCGATTTGTGAGCCTGTGCCGCCGCCCAAAGATGACAATGCGTATTGGGGTTACTTTGTGGGAGCAACAGATGATAAAACGGTGAACGAAGCGAATCGGCCGAAACGGATGGCTCTCTACAAGGCGGTCAATGCGTTTGTTCGTTCCTATACCAACATCGCCACAGAGATGGGCGCGGCCGGGTATTCGCAAGCAGACACAGGCAAGATCAAGCGAGAGGTTGAATGGCATCATAAGCTGGTGCAAGAACTGAAAATCATGAGCAGCGATTACGTCGATATGAAGCTATACGAGCCAGCGATGCGCCGAATGCTCGACTTGTATATTCGCGCTGATGATTCTGAGAAAATTTCTGATTTTGATGATCTTGGCTTGGTGCAGTTGATTGTCGAAAATGGGATCGATGCGGGATTGGAAGCCGTGCCAAAGTCGATTCGTGACAACGAAGCGGCGATGGCAGAAACAATCGAGAACAACGTCCGTCGCATCATTGTGGAAGAGCAAAAAACGAACCCCACCTACTATGCTGAAATGTCGGAACTGCTCGACGCGCTGATTGAACAACGCCGTGCGGATGCACTGGAGTACCGCGACTATCTGGAGAAGATCAAGGCGTTGGCGACGCAGGTGCATAAACCGGCCGAATCATCAGCATCTCGCTATCCAACAACGATCAACACACGCGGCAAGCAGGCGATTTATGATCACATTAAAGACGAAGTTACGGCCGCTCAAGTCGATACCGTTATCCGTCACACAAAAAAAGATGGCTGGACAAGCAGCGCACCAAAACGGCGTGAATTACGCGGCAACATTCTCAGAGAATTGGGGTCAGGCTATGAGATCGATATAGATAAGTTAATGACAACGATTCAGACACATGATGAGTACCAATAATCTTGCCATCCGCGAACTAACGGTACAAGTGACACGCAAAGCGATTAAGCATCTGCATCTGGGCGTTTATCCACCAGATGGTGTTGTCCGTGTATCCGCACCGCTTGATCTAACTGATGATAATGTGCGTCTGGCTGTGATCGCCCGTCTGCCATGGATTCGCAAGCAGCAAGCGCAGTTTGCCGCCCAGCCCCGCCAATCTCCCCGCGAAATGGTGACGGGCGAAAGCCATTACTTTCTCGGCAGTCGCTATCGGCTTGATGTGGTGGAACGGTATGGTAAGCATGAGATCAAAATCGTGGGGAAGCGGATACGGCTGTGGGTGCGGCCGAATACAACTCGCGCCAATCGCTTGCGCGTTCTCGATAATTTCTACCGTCACGAATTAGCGCAGCGTACCCCGCCCTTGATTGCTAAATGGGAACAAGCAATCGGTGAAGAGGTGGTGTTTTGGGGCATCAAAAAAATGAAAACAAAGTGGGGCAGTTGTAACATCGAACAACGTCGCATTTGGCTCAATCTCGATCTTGCCAAAAAGCCACCTATTTGCCTCGAATACATTGTTGTTCACGAAATGCTCCACTTTCTCGAACGTCATCACAACGAAGCGTTTCGCGCACAATTAGATCAACTTCTACCAGATTGGCAACGTAGCAAGGCCATGTTATTTGATTTGCCTCTCTAACAAAAAGTCGTGAGAAGTATGCTTCTTGCGTTTCGGAATACTTCTCTACAGATTGTTGAAACACGACACATCCACCCAACGTCGGCCGTCCGCCTCGATCATCATCTGGCGACACCAGCAGGGCAGCGGCCGTTTTCGCTATCGCTTGAGCAAGTGCAGTCTCAGGGCGATGGTCGCCTTCTCTGGCGAAGTGACGTTTAGCGCGACTTCCCCGCGGCCGTCGATGATGCTGTCTTGGCGAATGGCGAGGTTCACCAGAATCAGATGATGCAATATCTCAACAGCAAACAAAGGCAAATTGGGATACAAAAGCTGGTGCTTGAATTGTTGATGAACGATTGGCAGCCACCCCACGCCTACTACGGCGGGTGAGCGGATTTCAGAACAGTGAGTCACTAAAATTGCGTCCCTCCCCCAATGCGGCCGACACACACGCGGTCAGCAAATTTCGATTTTTTGCCAAAATGCCTTGTGGAATATGGAGTAAATGTATACTTTTTCATATTTTTGGTGACAAATAAAGTATACGATAAACAACTCAAGAGAAGTTGTTTGTACAGAAATCAAGGAAGTATGTATATTTCTGTAAAAATAGTTGTAACGCAATAAAAAATAATTTAGTACTATATTATTGTGTAGTTTATGTTTTTTGCTATCTGCTACTAGCAAAGCATAAAGGTATTCAACTTTTATGATAAGCGACCAAATTCGTGTGAAGCGTCAGTATATATTGGCGGCTTTTCTGCTTTTCGTTCTACCCACTTTGGTTATCATGGGCGGCCGTGCAGCCCATAATAGCCCTACCCCTACGCTGTATTACGCACCTGAGCTTCTTTTCTACACTTTAACAATCTCGATGTTGCTCATCGCCGTTTTTCTCGGTGCAATTCTCGTTTTTAGCTGGCATAAAACAGATAAAGACATTCGCTGGCTCATAGGCGCGGCTATTATTCTCGCTATCCATTTTGCATGGATAGGCCTTTTTACAGAAGGCGTGGGTTTTTCATTTACACAAACACAAATTCATGATCTCGATTGGCTGGTACAGTTTTTTGTTGCCATTGTCATGATGTTGGGATTGCTTGCCACACGTTACAACATTCCCTCATTTGTTTTCATCTTGCTGCTCTTGTGCATTGGAATGATCGTACCAATCGGTTTACTAGGGTTGCCAGAACAGTATGCTTTTGCCTTATCTCCAGTCGCCGAAGGTCTATTATTTGGTGCCATCTTATTAGCTTGTACGATTAGTACGTTTCAATTTGCTTCCGATGCAGCATTGCATCAACATACGCAACGCCGCATTTCTTTTATGGTTTATGCGATTCATCCAACAATGGTTGCCTTGCGCTTCTTTCCGCTTTGGCATCCTGTTTGGTGGCTCATTTTTATCGTGTCGATTTTAGCATACGGTGGCGTCGCTCAAATTGTTTTATCTGCCTATCTCAGGGAATTTCAATTTAATCTGACCCACTATTTTGCGTTAGCAGGTGGGGTGATAATCGTTTTACTAGCGATGACAACTTCTGTAGCGACAACACGCCGCCAGCAGAAATTAATGCAAGGGGTGATCAATATACAAGGTGAAGCATTAGCCACGATGTTAGCAACACAAATAGACACGGCCGCAAATCCAATAGACGCTTCATTTTTTGCACAGCTACCTGCCCCCTACACTAATTTTGACTGCATTGCCATCTATGATCACAATGGCGATATACAAGTCGAGCATTTAAACACAACCGATTCGCCGAAACTTATCTCTAGTGAGCTAGTGGAAAATGTTTTACAGGAAAACAAAACCGCTTACTTGAAAAATGTTCAAACACCCGGTATCGGCACGATATATCAATCTATTTCGGCCGCGAAAATCGGGCCGCAATCGTCATCAGCAAGCGATGGTAGCTTTGTGGTGATGGCACAAAATTTACCTGAATTGGCTGAAGCAACGCGCAAAGTTCGTCTAACGGGGCTGGGGATCACAGGGGCGAGTGTCGCCTTCACATTTTCTATGCTTCTGGTATTGGTTCACTATGCAGATAAACTTCTAATGGGTCGTGCAAAGCAATTAAAAACAGCTTTTACCGACTTGCAGCATTTGGAGAAAATGCGGGATGATATGACGCAAATGATCGTCCATGATTTGCGGACACCATTGACAACCATACAACTTAACCTCAATGTATTGCAGCACTCTTTGACCAGAAATACCAAAGTTGACAAGCAAAAAAAATCAGTCAAGAATGCGCTCACATCTACCGAGCGTATGATGTATTTACTGAATGATATTCTCGATCTTTCTCAAATAGAATCGGGCAGACTCGAACTAAATCGCACATTGATGCCTCCTGTTGAGATCATCCAAGAGCGCGTATTGGCATTTGAAGCCAACGCACAATCACAAGGCAAACGTATATCGTATGAGTACGATAACTATTTGCCGCTTGTTATGGTCGATTTGCGGCTGATACAACGTGTGCTAGATAATTTGATCAGCAATGCGCTACGCTATACGCGGGATGGTGGCGCGGTGGTCGTGACGGCCGACAAAGCGGCTGGCGCAATCCGATTTAGCGTCCATGACAATGGATTGGGCATTCCAGAATATGCGCGTGACAAGATATTTGATAAATTTGTGCAAGTGTCTGAAGATGGCGAAAAAAGAAAGCATGGTGTAGGGCTGGGCTTGGCATTTTGTCGCCTTGCTATCGAGGCGCATGGTGGCACGATTTGGGTCAAAAGCCAAGTGGGTGAAGGCAGCTCTTTCTATTTCACCATTCCAACAAATGTACCAAAAGCACCCCATGCGGACAGCATAATCGTCCGTTCTACCTCATCACCCTCATCCACTACCGAAATCATGTCCGATCCCTCGACATTGCTTGGATCATAACTGAAAAACAGTGCAATGTTAAAAACGCCAGTTGGCAGTGGGGGTTTTTACATTTATAATCGTCCTTATGCACAAAGTCCACATACTATTGGTCGAAAATGCACGGACGGGGCATGAATCATGGGCAACAGCCATTGAGAACGCTGGGTTTGATGTTGTTGTGGTAACTGGTGGCAATGCAGCATTTGATCATCTCAAAACAGACACGCCTGATGTCGTCATTCTGGAAACTGCGACACTGCGTTCTAACGGTGTTCGCACATGTCGGCGTATGCGTCGCCAGTTGCCAGATACACCGATCATCCATTGTCGTGCGGCCGGGAAAAGCGTAGACAAATCGGCCGATGCGACTATCTATCTCGAACACCCCTTCACCTCCCGAAAATTGCTCAATCGCATCCGTATTTTGCTCCCGGCCGATGACAGCGAAGACCAAATTATGCGACTCGGACACCTCACGCTGTATTTGGGCAAACGCGCCGTGCGCGTCGGTGCAGACGGGAGCGAAGTGCCATTGACCCCCAAGCAGGCAACATTGTTGTATGTCTTCATGCGCCAGCCCAACACGGTGATCGGTCGGCCGCAACTGATGCGCGACGTGTGGAAAACAGATTACGTCGGTGACACCCGCACCCTTGACGTGCATATTCGTTGGCTACGCGAAGTCATCGAGCAAGACCCAGCCAAACCATACTATCTTAAAACCGTGCGCGGCAAAGGATATATTCTTCGCATCTAAGTGCGCCCCTTCATGCACACCAAACGACATTGGCTTGCGCTTTGTGCATCGGTGATCTTCATCGCCGTACTGTACTGGCACAACCAGCAAAAGTATCTCGTCTTTCAAACATTATCGCCCGATGCAGACCGTTTTAGCCAAGCGATATGGCAAGTGTGGCACGGCCGCTTCCTGTACAGCACCATCCAAGACGGCTCGATCTTGGGCAATCATTTCTCCCCCTACTTTGCGCTGCTTTCCCCGCTCGTCCTCGTCTGGCAAGATATTCGCATCCTCTATTTGGCGCAAATTTTGCACATCGCGGCCGCAGGTCTCATTCTCTACAAAATGGTAGACGCAGATCGGCCGCGTCTCGCTCTTCCCTTCTTGTGCGCCTACCTACTCAACCCGCAACTACACCAAATCGCCCTATTCGAGCTACGCCGCATCCCATTCGCCATGCCCTGGCTCGCGCTCATCATCTACAGCCTACACACACGCAACCGCAAATGGCTACTCGTCGGCACACTATTCACGCTGCTTGTCAAAGAAGATATGGGGCTGATCGTGTTCGCTGTCGGGCTATTTGTCATGCTACGCCAGCGCGATTGGCGTTGGGGCGTACCGTTGATGGTACTGGGCGTAACATGGACAATCTGTATGCTCGAATGGGTGATCCCCGCGTTTGGCAATGGGGCGTATCCGCAGTTGAATTACTTCTCATCGTGGGGCGACTCTCCGGCCGACATGGTGACGGCCGTCCTTTCTGACCCTGTGCGCGTACTGACAACGATGTTCGATACCGATAGCCTCACCGCCATCGGCAAAGGGCTGCTACCGTTGGCGATTGTGCTACCGTTTTTGGGTATCGAATATATGCTGATCTGTGTGCCGCTCATCGGGCTGATGCTCTTGAGCAACGAACAAACGATGCACAATCTCGGCCGCTGGTATCTTGCCCCCGTGCTGCCCTTTTTATTTGCGGCCGTCGCCCAAGCCCTCTTGCGACTACCCGAAAAATGGGAGCGCATCATCGTCATTGTCCTGCTGCTCTGTACGCTCGTCAGCTATCGGCTCGATGGGCGGCTACCGGGCGGCCGACTGTATGAAGCGTGGCGCTATACCGAGACAGAACGCACCCGCGCCGCTTGGCAACTACTCTCGGCCGTGCCAGACGACGCACACGTGATGGCGCAAGTCGCCTACCTGCCGCACATTTCCCAACGGCCGCAAGCCTCCCATTATCCCTGGAACGACATCAAAGCCCCAGTCGATTACGTGCTGCTGGCCGAAGGGTGGAATGCGTATCCGTATAACGAAGCTGAAAGTGTCGGCGCAATAGCAGACGAATTGATCAACCCAAACAATCACATTGCGCTTTCCGGTCACGGCTTATGGCTGTTGCAGCCCAACACGCCACCAGATGCGATCCCGGTCGGCCGCACGGCCGACAAGATGCACCTACAAGCATTCGAGATCGCATTTGCCGATCAAGGCGGACTCTACCAGGCGCAAACCGGGACACAGTTGCGCGTCTCACTTTATTGGGAAGCGCTAGAAACAATCGTCGAAAATCGGGCGGTGTCGGTGCGCGTGGTCGATGGCAATGGCGCACTGGTCGCCCAGCACGATAGCTGGCCGGCGAACGGAATGCGGCCGACAGCGACATGGCAGCCCGGTCAGCAGCTACGCGATATGCACGATCTGGTTTTGCCCAATACGGCCGTCGCTCTCTCTCTTGAGCTACTGATCTACGATGCCACGACACAAGCGCACATCCCCTTCAGCAACGGCGACACCATCATCCCTCTCGGCCGACTGCCATAACTATCACAACGATTGCAGACAGAATAGCCGCCAAATCAAAAACCGTTGTGACACAATTGTGACATCAGCTTAAACAAAATAGAGTATAATCGGCCAGTCAAAACGTATGTTGGTGGATGACGCGAAGAGATTTAAATGACCGCTGGTGGTGTGCCAGGGGTCGTTTTTTTTGCGTATACATTGCCACACGCATCCCCAAAAAGTGCTATGATGGACGCGCATCATGTCGATTTGGCGTAGTTTTGTCTTAATTTTTCTCCCCCTCACATTTATTGTGCCGATGTTGGTCTGGTTTGGGCTGACACAACAACAGCAAACATTGCAAGCGGTGATCAGCGAACGGGATGAACAAACAGCTCGCACGATGGCGGCCGCCATCAATGAGCAACTGAACGGCCGCGCAGAACTGGTGCGCGGCGTGGCAGAGCAAGCGGCCGTCAGTGATGACATCGATCTTTTGATGGCAAGCGTGGGCGTACTAGACACACAATTCGATGGTGGCATGGCTATATTTTCGCTTGCCGGTGTGCCATTGGCGGTACGCGGTGTCACGCGAGATGCCGTCATCGATTGGCCAGTCCCTGTCAGCCCCGCCAACCCATTTTCGCCCGTCCTGCCCGATGCGTACAGGCGGCCGACCATGCTGGTGACAGCGATCAATGAGACGGTGCAAGTCGTAGGCGCGTTCGATCCCGCCCTTTTAATAGAAGATGCGCTCAACACAGAAAACGAGATCGCCTTGCTGGTGGTAGATGATCGCAATCAAGTGATCTATGCGTCTGGCTTAACATTAGATGCGACTGAATTATCGCCGCAATCGCTGGGTATCGACCGCGCACTGGCTGGCAGCACAGGCACGCTTGCATCGACCACGGCCGACGCAAGCGTACTGGCCTACACGCCTATCGACGGGGTAAGCTGGGCATTGCTCACTGTCGAACCATCTGCCCCACCGCCGACAAACGGCCGCAATGCGCTGTTAATTGCACCGTTGATCATGGTGCCTGCTTTGTTGCTTTCGTTGGGGGCGATTTGGTTTGGCGATAGGCAGATCGTGCGCCCGTTGCGCCAATTGGCAGATAAAGCGGCCGCGCTCGGCCGGGGGCAATTTGGCACGATTGATGAAAAAGTAGGCGGCATCGAAGCGATCCAGAAGTTGCAGGGCGAACTGCAATATATGTCGCAGCGCGTGCAGACAGCCCAAGATAATTTGCGGGGACAAGTGGGTGCGATCACACAAGCGCAGGAAGATGAGCGGCGGCGATTGGCGCGTGAATTGCATGATGAGACGATTCAATCGTTGATCGCGCTCAACCAACGGGTGCAATTGGCGCAACTACGCCACCAGCATGTACCAGAGTTGGCAGAAATGCAGACGATTGTGACAGCGATGATCGGTGATGTACGCCATTTGACACACGGATTGCGGCCGGTGGGGCTAGAAGAGCTGGGGCTTGTTCCGGCCGTCGAGCTATTGGTTGCGTCGTCGGCCGAAAAGCTGCATGTCCCTATCGAGCTGACGATCAATGGTCGGCCGCGCCGCCTAGACCCTGAGCATGAATTTGCGTTCTACCGCATCATTCAAGAAGCGATCAACAATGTGAGCCGCCATGCAGACGCTTCTGTTGCGATTGTTACCATCGCCTTCGACAAAGCAAACATAACGATCACTGTCTCAGATGACGGCCGTGGCTTTATCGTGCCAGATAGCCTTGCAGAAATGGCCGCCAGTCGCCATTTTGGCTTGCTGGGCATTTACGAACGCGCCCAATTGATCGGGGCGGCCGTTGCTATTCAGTCAGACACAGGCGAAGGAACGGTGGTGGAAGTGACGAGTGACGAGTATTGTGAGGGTGTCTAAAACAGTCAGATATTTTGTAAGTTTTCAATCGTATGATAGGTAAAGAATGCTTTGAGAAGTCAACCTTCAACTTTTCGACTTCTTAACTTCTTTAACTTTTGGAAGCGTTCACCCCCTTTTGGGGCTTCCCCTATAGCCCCAAGCCATTCTATTTGGAATGGCATCTCGCCTGGATTGCCCCCCATGGCGTAAGCGGAGTGCGAATTGTTCGCACTCCGTTTTCCTTTTTGCATATAATTCCCTTGTGACACATTTTTTAAGCCAACTTTCCCCTCAGTCTCAACGGCTGCTTGCCCAGATCGCGCAGGTAGCGCGTGAGCGTGAGGTGGTAGTGTATTTGGTGGGCGGCGTGGTGCGCGATTTGCTGCTGGGGTTGGGATCGGCCGATCTCGACATCGCTATCGTGGGAGACGCGATTGCGTTTGCCCATGCGGTAGCCGAAAAATGGGGCGGCGCTGTCGTCGCCCATACGCGCTTTGGTACAGCCACCTGGCGCGAAACGGCCGACGCATTGCCCATCGACTTGATCACAGCCCGATCTGAACAATATGCCAGCCCAGCCGCCCTGCCCACCGTGACCGCCAGCAGCATGGCGGCCGACCTGGCACGGCGCGATTTCACCATTAATGCGCTGGCGTGGGAGCTAACGGCAACCCATATCGTCGATCTACATCACGGACAAGACGACCTCGCCAACGGCATCATCCGTGTGCTGCATGAGCAAAGTTTTGTCGATGATCCGACCCGTATTTTTCGGGCGATCCGGTACGCGCAACGGCTCGGTTTTGAGATAGAACCACACACAAAAAGATGGCTGATGGCTGGTATCGACGGCATTGCGCGGCTCAGTGGGGATCGTGTGCGGCATGAGTTGGCACATATTTTGCGCGAACGGCGCGGGGCGGCGATGCTGGCACAGTTGGCAGAGTGGGGTGTTTTGGCAGCGATTACGCCACAATTGCGTTGGCAATCTGCGTGGGAAAAAGGGGTGTTCGCTGACGACAGAGATGCAGAGAAAAAGAACGAAGCTATATGGTGGCGCTGGTGGCTGGCGCATTTGCCGGGATGGGAGACAGTGGGGGCGCGGCTCAATTTATCGGCCGCCTTGCTGGATGATGTGGCGGCGATCTATGCGATGCGTGACCAATTGGCGCACTTGTCCGATCTGAAAGCAGACACGAAAGCAAGCACGATTGAACGGCGACTACGGCCGTATAAAAAGCAGCCTCTAGC
This sequence comes from uncultured Anaerolineae bacterium, assembly GCA_937949915.1. GTDB lineage: Bacteria > Chloroflexota > Anaerolineae > Promineifilales > Promineifilaceae > CALECP01. The sequence continues at coordinate 2,603 of CALECP010000227.1, read as the reverse complement.
GAGACAGGTGGTGCGGATGCTGGTGGATGGCACAGAAGCGGCCGTCTATCTGGGTCAATACGAGCGCCTGAAAGATGTACGGCCGTTTCTCGATGGTCATGATCTGAAAGAAATGGGGATCGCGCCGGGGCCACATTATCGCCGTCTGTTGGATGCAGCTTTTGCGGCACAGTTAGATGGCGAAGCCGACTCTGTTGCGGCCGCTAAATCAGTTGTGCAGCAGCTTATTTGACTGAACCTCACACCTGTCACCTATCACGAATCCAACATTTCTTGACGATGTGCGGCCGCGAGTTCAGCCATGCTCGTAAAACGAAAATCATACGCGGGAAGCGTGCCGGGGGGCATGGTTGCGCCGAATCCTTCGCGCTGGTGGCGGCGGTGAATCCATGCGGAAGCAACACCGTGCTGGTTGGCGGGGCCAAGATCGTGAAACATGCTTTCGGCCGTGTGCAATATATCTGCTTTACCGTACCCCAGTTTGCCCAACATCGTCAGCATGTAGTCGAAATTAGCGGGATGCGGTTTGTATGTGCCGATGTCTTCGGCGACATAGATCGCGTCGAAGGCAACATCTAATTTGGCGTTGCTGGCAGCAAAACTGGCGTGGTCAACGTTCGACAAAATCACCAGTTTGTAATGTTGTTTGAGGTATTGGAGGGCAACGGCCGAATCATCGAACGCAGGCCAATTTTTGACGGAACGGCCGTATTGGGCGCAGTCGGCCGGGGTAACAGCGATCCCCCATTCTTCTGCCAGCCGCCGATAGACGGTAGCCAAAATAGCGGGGTAGAGCGCGGCCGGGGTTTGGCGCTGTTGGGTCGATTCGTAGTAGGCGTGTGCTTCGAGGATTTGGTCGCGGGTGGGTGGATGGGTCAGTTGTGCGGTCAAGGGTGCGAGTCCGGCGATCATGCCGCTTTCCCAGTCGATCAATGTGCCGTAGCAGTCGAATGTCAGCACTTTGAAGTTGCGTAATTTCATCATTTTCTCCTTTGGTTTGTATCGATCATTTTTGGGTGGTGTGATGATCTGTTATGATGCGTTAGCACAGTATAGACAAGCATAATAACGCGAGAAAAACAGTATGCAAACAATAAAAAAAGCGACCTTGAACACGGCCGAAAGTGACCAGAAAATCCGCGATACCGTTGAGACGATGTTGGCTGACATCGAAACGCGGCGCGAGGATGCGGTGATCGATTATGCGCGGCGGTTCGACAATTGGACAGCCGACTTTCGACTGACGGCCGACCAGAAAGCGACCCTAATCGCCACCGTGCCAGAGACGTTGCGCGACGACATCCAGTTTGCTCAACGGCAGGTCAAACGGTTTGCAGAGGCACAACGGGACAGCCAGCAACCGTTTGAAATAGAAACAGAACCGGGGGTGCGACTGGGACAACGGATCGTGCCTGTGGGCGCGGCCGGGTGTTACATTCCGGGCGGCCGTTATGCCCATATCGCGTCGGCGATTATGACGGTGACGACGGCAAAGGTGGCCGGTGTGCCGTCGATCACGGCATGTACACCGCCACGCGGCCGTGCGATTGATCCGGCCGTGGCGTATACGCTCGATCTGGGCGGTGCAGATATGATTTTGCAGATGGGCGGGGTGCAGGGCATTGCGACGATGGCGTTTGGGCTGTTTGGCTGCCGTGCGGCCGACATTATTGTGGGACCGGGCAATGCGTATGTGGCAGAAGCGAAGCGGGTGCTGTTCGGCCGGGTTGGCATCGACTTGTTTGCAGGGCCGACAGAATCGGCGATTATTGCAGACGAAACGGCCGATCCGATGACGGTTGCTATCGATCTTGTGTCGCAAGCAGAGCATGGGGTCGATTCGCCAGTGTGGTTGTTCACCACGTCCCCCGCATTGGCGCATTCGATTGACGGGCTTTTTAAGCAAGTGGCGGCCGATTTGCCCCATCCCGAAACAGCCCTTGCCGCGTGGCACAATGTGGGCGAAGTGATTTTGTGTGACAGCCGGGAAGAAGTGGTCGCGGTCAGCGATCAATATGCGTCGGAGCATTTGCAGGTGATGACGGCCGATCTCGATTGGTGGCTGGCACGTTTGAACAATTACGGCTCTCTGTTTTTGGGGGCTGGCAGCACGGTGACACATGGCGACAAATGCGCGGGGACGAACCATATTTTGCCTACCAAACAGGCGGGGCGATACACGGGCGGTCTCAATGTGCAGAAATTTATGAAGGTGCTGACGTACCAGCAGCTAGACGAAAAAGCTGGCAAACAGTTTAGCGCGGTTGCATCCCGCATTTCGCGTGCCGAGGGGATGGAGGGACATGCTCGTGCGTGTGATTGGCGGCTGCGACGGGCGTTTCCAGATGAGGCGTGGGGGTTCGAGGTGTATGATCAAGCCGATTATGCGCGTGACACGTAGGAGCGTACCCTTGTGGTCGCCCTGTGACCGGGGCAGGCACAAGGTACAGCCGCCCCTACAATTATTTGTCAAACAGTGCCTAATACGACAAAATCACATTAGGCAGCAGAGCGCAAATGTAGGAAATTAATAGCTATGAAATACCAAAAAAAGATACCGATGAAGCTAAAAAATGGGGTCTCGACCTTGAAGAATGTGAACA